>DTYS01000220.1 GCA_012961755.1 Candidatus Latescibacterota bacterium | reverse complement strand
GGGACCTGGAGACGTGGGCCGACCTTGTGGCAAGGTGTCTATATATGGTCGGGATGAGGAAGGAGGACGTGTTTCAGAACATGATGAGCTACGGGCTGTTCACGGGAGGCCTTGGGCTCCACTACGGAGCGGAGAGGATAGGTGCGCTGGTGATACCCTCCGGCGCCGGCAACAGCCGAAGGCAGATAACCCTCATGCGCCAGTTCGGAACCACGGCGGTCCACATAATTCCGAGCTACGCCCTTAAGCTACTGGAGACCTTTCAGGAGATGGGACTGGACCCCAAGGAGGACACCGAGCTTCGCATGGCCTTCGTGGGTGCCGAACCCCACACCGAGGAGGTGAGGAGGAGGATAGAGGAGGCTTACGGTATAGATGCCTTCAACTCTTACGGCCTTTCCGAGATGAACGGGCCCGGGGTTGCCTTCGAGTGTCCGTACAAGGAAGGGATGCACGTTTGGGAGGACAGCTACATATTGGAGGTCGTAGACCCGGAGACCTTGGAGCCCGTCCCGGAGGGGGAGGAGGGCGAGCTCGTGCTCACGGCCCTCCGCAGGGAGGCTATGCCGCTTCTGAGGTATCGAACCGGGGACCTCGCCTTCGTCTATCCCGACCCCTGCCCCTGCGGCAGGACCCACAGGAGGATATCCAGGATAAAGGGGAGGACGGACGATATGTTCATAATAAAGGGGGTGAACGTATTCCCCATGCAGGTCGAGCAGGTCCTCATGACGTTCCCCGAGGTGGGGAACAACTATGTGATAGTCCTGGAGAAGGCGGGACCCATGGACGAGATGGTGGTGAGGATCGAGGTCAGGGAGGAGTTGCTCAAGGGTGGGATAAGGAAGCTTGAGGAGCTTAAGGAGAGGGTCAAGAGGGCCTTAAGGGAGGAGATCCTCGTGACCCCGAAGGTGGAGTTCGTAGAGCCGGGTGGGCTTCCGTCCGGGCAGGGGAAGGCCGTGAGGGTGGTAGATAGGAGGTCCGAGGAGTCCTGAGGGAGGGGATATGGCTTATCAGGTGGTAGTATTCGCTGAGAACAGGCCAGGGCGGCTGGAGAAGATCACGGGGGTCCTGGCCGAGGCCGGGATAAACATAAGGGCCATAACCATAGCAAGCTCCGACAGGTTCGGGGTGGTGAAGCTCCTCGTGGACAGGCCGACGGACGCGGTCGCGAGGCTCAAGGAGGCGGGACTTTCCGCATCCCTGCAGGAGGTCTTAGCTTTACCTATGGAGGACAGGCCCGGGGGCCTACACAAGGTGTTACAGGTCTTCGCTGACAAGGGGATAAACCTTCGGGACGCTTACGGCTTCGTGGAGGAGTCCGGGAGGAGGGCGATATTGGTGGTGGAGGTGGACGACCTCGAGGGAGCCGAAAGATCTCTGGCGGACGATAGGCTGTATTCCCTTTAAGTTTCCTCCAAGGCCCGCCTTATGGCCCCGAGCATCTCCCCTACCTGGAACGGCTTGGGGACGACGACCTTTATCCCCATAGCCCTAAGACGCTCTTCGGGTTCTCCCACCTCCCATCCGGTGCACAGGATTATAGGGACGTTCGGGGCGACCTTCTTGGCCTCCTCCACCAACTTCCATCCTCCCATATCCGGGATGCTGAGGTCCGCCACGAGGACCTGAAATCCGCCCCCGGAGAGGCGATCTAATGCGTCCCTTCCGGATGACGTCACCTCTAAGTCCAGGCTCGTAAACTTCCCTATCTCTTTGAAAACCTCCTGTACCGCCGTATCGTCCTCTACGACCAGAACTCTCGTCGCCCCAACCTCTTCCCAGCGCACCTCCTGGAATGGCTGCCCGCGGGCTTCGGAGAGGGCGGGGAAGCGGAGGGTGAAGGTCGTACCCTTCCCCTCCTCGCTTCGAACCTCTATGCTTCCCCTGTGGCGGAAGACTATCCTCTGGACCATGCTCATACCCAGCCCCAACCCCTTCGGTCCCTTGGTAGTGAAGAAGGGTTCGAACATCCTCTTTCTCACCTCCTCCGACATCCCCACCCCGTCGTCCTCCACCGATACACACACCCAACTCTCATCTGCCCAGGTCCTTATGTGAATCCTCCCTCCCTGGGGGAGGGCGTCCACCGCATTGAATATGAGGTTCACCAGGACCTCGCCGAGTTCGGAGCGGCTGCCCTTCAGCGATGGCACGTCGCCGAGTTCCGTGACCATCTCTATTTGGATACCCCTGGACTCCGGTTCGTGTTTCCACTTCGGCCTCGTGATGGTCACGGCGTCCCTGACCACCGTGTTTATGTCCACAGGTTCGAAAGGTCGCTCGGAGCGGCTGCGGGTGAAATCCTGAAGTCTCTTTACGATGGACGCCCCGTCCATGGCGGCCCTCTCTATTGCCCTGAGGCCGTCCCTGAGCTTCCTGAAGGTCTCCCCTTCGGGGAGGTTCATCTGGAGCAGTTGGGCGTAGCCCAAGACTCCCGCCAAGATGTTGTTGAAGTTGTGGGCTATTCCCCCCGAGAGCACCCCCAAGGCCCTCTGCTTTTCGGACTGTACGAGCTGTTCCTGGAGGAGGTTACGTTCGGTCACATCCCTTATTATGGCGGAGAGGTCCCCCTCAGGCCCCTCTATCGGGGAGAGGAGCACCTCCAGGTCTATCCGGGAACCATCCTTGCGAAGTCCCTTCGTCTCGAACCTCGAGGCCCTCCTCTCCACGACGACCTTATCCTTCCTGCCGTGCCACACATCCTTAGGGATTACCTCCCATATCGGCCTGCCTATCATCTCCTCGGCCCTGTACCCGAATATCCTCTCGGCGGCCAGGTTCCACGAACGGACGGTGCCCTCCGGGTTCAGGGTCAATATCGCATCCCCGGCGTTCCTGACAAGGTTCTCAAGGTAGGCCTTGCTTCTCCTGGCCTCCTCGTAGAAGCGGGCGTTCTGGATGGCTATGGCTATCTGCTCGGAGAGCAGAGCCAGAAGCTCCCTCTCCCCCTCGTCCAAAGTTCCGGAGGATAGGACCTCTAAACACCCCACGACATGACCGTTCATCAATATTGGCTGCGAGCGTCTGACCCCATCTCCTTCCGGTACCTCCTGCGGCTCGGTGATCGCCTCCCCGAGCACTACCCTGGCTTCCTCGTAGAGCCCGGCCATGAGGTTCTCGGAGATCTCCTTAAGGATGGTCTCCAGGTCTAGATGGCGCAACACCGCAGTCGAAATGGTCCTCAGGAGGTCCAACTGGAGGACCCTGCGGTGCAGTTCCCTGGTCCTGCGCTCGAGTTCCCTGTACATCTTCCTATAATTTATGCTTAAGGATATCTGTCCTCCGAAGGCCGCCAGCAGGTCCCCTTCCGCCGCGGAGGGAAGGTGCTTCCCCCTCCAGGCCCAGAGGGCCACGCCGCAGACCTCCCCACCTACGCGCAGCGGCACCGAGATCGCCGTGCCGAACCCTGCCATGTGCTCCTTTAAAGGCCCCTCCGCATCGAAGCTGGACCAGGGCTCCTGGAGGAGGAAGGGGTCCCCGGCCACGGCCTCGGCCAGGGAACGTGGGACCCCCTCCCCCTGAAACTCCCGCTCGGGCTTCCAAAGGTAGAAGGCGTATCCGTCCGCCTTCACAGAGCGGGCCGCCTCCCTCAAGGCCTCCGAGGGTATCCCGGGCCTGGAGGAGACCTTGCTCAGGCTCCTCATCTGTTCTACGAGCCTCCTGACCTCCTCCTTGGGCTCCTTCCTCCCGGCCCTACGCTTCAGGCCCTTGGCCACGGCTTCGAGCACTTCCTCCTTCCCGAAGGGCTTTATAAGGTAGCCCGCCACCTCGTGGTTTATAGCCTCCTGCGCCGTCTCCAACGAAGCGTACGCCGTAACTATCACCACCTCCAAGTCGGGCTTGAGCTTCTTCGCCCTCCTGAGGACCTCCATGCCGTCCATCCCGGGCATTCTGACGTCCAAGAGCATAACGTCCACCGGGTTGGAAGATAGATATTCTAAGGCCGAGGGACCGCTGTCGGCCGTGGCCACATCGTAATGGGGCTTAAGTATAATCCTCAGGGACTCCCTGGGGCCCAGTTCGTCGTCAACTACCAATATTCGAGGTCTCTCCATCGCTGTCCTCCTCGGGACTTGCGGGCAACTTGACTATAAAGCGGACCCCCTTAAGCCGGGTCTCCACGGAGATGCTTCCGCCGTGGTCCTCCAATATCTTCCTGCTCGCGCACAGGCCCAAGTCCAACAGAGCCCCCTTCTGGAAGGGGTCGAAGAGCTTGACGGCCTGTTCTGGGAATAACTTGAGGAAAGGACTGGATATGTGGACAACCACTTCCTCCCCGGACGAGACGGAAATCGAGACGGGGCTTCCCGCCGGAACTTCGGCCAGCACGTAGTCGAGGATGTAACGGAAGACCTTGGACAGCTGGGCTGGATCATGTCGTACTACGGGGGGAAGGCCTTTCAGCGAGAGGTCTATTTTGTGGTCCGTCTTTTCCTTGAGCTCCTTCACGAGCCCCTCCAGGACGGGGGTTATGTCTCCTCTGCAGAACTTGTAGGATACACCTTCGGTGAGGGCTACTAGCTTCTCAACGAGGTCATTGAGCCTCCTGACCTCCCGCGTCATTACATCCTGGAACTTTTCTCTGAACTCCGGGTCGTCGTAGCGTTCGGGGAGGAGTTCCACGAAGGTCTGGACAGATACCAAGGGGTTCTTCACCTCGTGGGCTATCCATCCCACGACCCTATGAAGGAGGTCCAGCCTCTCCGAGCGTATTCGCTCTTCCTCCAACTTAACCCTGTCCGAGACGTCGTCCAAAAGCATGACGCTGCCCACTATCTCTTCCCCGTCCTTAAGGGGGTACGTGCTCACCTCTAAGGGCTTCCTTTCCGGAAGGAGTTCCACGGTCCTCTTCCGGTACGACCTACCTCCCTGGAGGGTTTCGTAGAGCATATCTCCCAAGGGGGAAGGAAGGTGACGGAGGTCCTTCCCCAATATCTCCGAGGCCTCCTTCCCCAATATCTCACCGGCCCTCCTGTTGAAGAAGGTTACGACCTCCCTCCTGTCTATGTTCACCACCCCGCTGCTCATCCCCGAGAGTATCCGCTCTATGTAGGCCTTCTGATACTCTATCTGGCGGTGGAGCTGAATGTCCTGTATGGCGGCGGCCACATGGCCACCGAGCGTGAACAGGGTCTCGAGCTCCTCCCTTGTATACAGGGGTCCGGTAACCCTCCTGCCCAGCCCGAGGATCCCCACAAGGCTCCCCTTAGCTATGAGGGGGACTACGACGATGCTTTGGAGCAGTTCCATATCCCTGCGGGCCTCCAGGGAGAGGGGGTCCGAGGAAACTTCGTCATGATGGAGTATCCTCCCCTCCAAGGATAACCACAGGGGAAGCCCCTCGCCCTCCTTGAGCTCTATCTTCTCTATGTGGGGCCCCGAGATGCCCCTGTAGGAGTGGAGCCTATAGATTGGTGAGGATAAGTCCTTAAGGAGCAAGATTATCTTCCCCGGGGAGAGTAGTTGCCAGACTTCGTCCAAAAATATCTCGGTGAGCCGGGCCAGATCGAAGCCCGTGCTCAGGAAGCGGGAAAATTCCTTCATAATATATGATATGGTCGAGAGGTCCCGTAAAGGGGAGTTTTGTGGATGTGGACCTTGGAGCAGGTCCAAGACCTGGACCTGTTGGACGAGGCGTCGTTTTTCTAAGGCCTTTTCCACCACCCCTGAGATCTCGGACATTGAGAGAGGTTCCTTCAGAACGAAGTCACAGAGTTTGAAGAGCTTATAATCAGGCTCCCAAAATTCCTCCCTCGGCCTTATGCCGAGCATTATGCAGGACGAAGCCATAGAGCGGCACAGCTCCAGCAGCTCCAGGTCCCTTGGCCCTGAGACCTCCATTATAACTATATCCACAGGGACGGTCCGGAGCGTCCGCTCGAGCTCCCCGCGGGCCACTATGATAGATAACAGACCATCCGGAATGGCTTTCTCCACCTTCTTTGCGAGCTCCATGTCCTCGGCCAATATGACGGCTGACCTCACCCATCACCTCCCATCTGCGGCGGGAAGGCGGACATGTGCTGTGACCCCCTTGCCGTCGGGATTAGGTTTTAGCTCTAGCTCTCCTTCGAGGTCCCGGACTACGCGCCGACATATGGTCAATCCGAGCCCCATCCCCCCTTCCTTTGTGGAGAAGAACGGAGCGAAGACCTTCTCCAGCTCCTCTTCGGGTATGCCCTTCCCCGTATCCTTTATCTCTACATCGACGTATCCACCGCCCCTGCGGACGGAGATGGTCAGGGTCCCTCCGTCGGGCATAGCCTCTAAGGCGTTGTAAAGGAGGTTGAAAAAAAGCTGGCGTATCCTCGTCTCATCCCCAAGGACCTCAGGAAGTTCGGGTTCGTAGTCCCGGATCACGTTCACCCCGGACTTCTTTGCCCTTTCGCCTACGAGCATGAGGGTATATTCTAAGGGTTCCCTAAGGTCTATGGGAACCTTTTTGAAGGACGAGGGACGGGCGGTCTGGGAGAGCTGAGTTATGAGCAGGTTTATCCTGTCCAACTCCTTCAACGTCATCTCCTGGAAATACTTCCTAAATTCAGGATCATCGTGGCGTTCGGGGAGGAGCTCCGCGAAGGTCCGGATGGATACCAAGGGGTTCTTTATCTCGTGGGCGAGCTCCGCGGCCATGGTGCCTATGAGGACCATCCTTTCAGCCTTGCTGCGCTCCTGTTCCAGTTGGCGGATGTAGGAGAGGTCCGCAAACACCATAACCGCCCCATACCTTCCGGATGGGTCCTTGAGGAGCGATGTGCTGAAGAGGATCGGAAGGGGAGGCGAATGGCCGTTTAAGGTTCCCTCCTTGTCCGTGAAGATCTTACCTTCATCCAAAGTTTCCCCTAAAGGTTCGGCAATGCCTCGGTCTATCAACCACAAGGGCTTACCTATGACCTCGTCCGCCTTAAGGCCGGTGAGCCTTTCCGCAGCAGGGTTAAACACTGTTATCCTCCGCTCGGAGTCAACAGCGACCACCCCACCTTGCATGTTCCTGAGGATGCTTTCGATATATTCCTTTATTAAGATAACTTCCTGATGGAGCTGAGCGTTCTGCAGAGCCACGGCGGATTGGTTCGCTAAGGTTGTGAGCCATTCTACATCTTCGTCCGAATATATGCCCTTGGATTTGCTGCTCAAAGTCAGGAGGCCTATCAACCTCCTCTCGTCGAATATGGGGACACAGGCTTCCGCCTCGAGCCTGAGGAAGTCTTCCTCGAGCTTCTGAAACTCCTCAGGAGGAAGGAATCGCTCCTGCTCTTCCTTGATCACCACATCGTGTTCTTTCCTCAGACGGGATATTAATGGGCTGTTGGGCTGAACCTTGGGGTTCTTGAGGGCATTCTTCAGGCCCATATGGGCACGGAGACTATACGCTCCCTCCCTTTCGTCCCAGAGCCAGAGCGCTGCCTTCTTCACTT
>DTYS01000219.1 GCA_012961755.1 Candidatus Latescibacterota bacterium | reverse complement strand
GAACGAACACACCGTCACCAGCGCATCCCAGGTCCGGGGTCCTTCAGTGCCGGCCCGTTCGCTGCAGGTCGAGGTAGGTGCGGCGGATCTCTTGCCGATACACCGTTTCATCCTCCAAAGCAGAGGACCAGGCCACCACAAAGCAGGTGGGCCGGTCCTGACTCAGACATCCCCGGCGTGGAGATCACGGACCAAGACCTCCACCTGTCGGGCGGCCGCGCTCAGCCAGCGGAGCATGAGCTCGACGCTCGCCTCAGGACAGTACCCTCTCGAGTATCCCGGGATCGAAGGCGTAGGGGCGTTCGCCAGGCTCGAGATCGCCGAGGCTTCCGTGTATGGTGCATCCGCTGGCTCCCTCTCCTCCTCTTGGGCCAGTCCCCGGACGGCTGGAAAGCGTTCGTCACAGATGTGGGCGATAGGTAGGTTCAATCCGCCGAGATTACCAAGGCCCAATCTCCGTCGTCGGAGGTTCGAAGTTCGAGAACCTCCGGCTCAAATATACCCCCGACCTCCCTCCACTCCCCCATCTTGGGATCGAACGACCTCGCGACGGCCGGTAGCTTCAGAGGTTCAGCGTTTAGGGCTATCCTGCCGCCAACAGGCGTATAGATGACAGCGAGCGAGCCGTCCTCGGATTTGGAGGCGGCGATGAACTTATGCGGTTCCTGAAGGGTGCCGGGTTGCTCGGTCAAAAGCTCCTGGGCAGGGTAAAGAGTCCACCAGGGGACCGAATCGAATAATCTCCTGAGATACTCCACGCACCTTGCCCCCTCGCTTTCGATCGCCTCATGCCACGGGGGCGCTACACCGCTGTGCGGGTGATCGGCCGGCACCTCCGGCCTCTCCGCCCAGAACCACACCCCGTGATGTCCGTATGTAACCCCAGCGGTTGGGGAGATCAACAAGCTCCAGTAAAGCGCCCTCCGGACGTGATAAGCGGTGAACGGGCGGCGCGATTGGTAGGCGAGATGGGCCTCGTAATTCGGCTCCAAATTGATTACCGGTCTGGGCTGTTCCTTCGGCCACTCCCGTGCCGGCGGGCCGAATACGAGCCAGCTTAAGTCGTCTACCCCATCTCCATGGCCGCTTTGATAGCCGATGAAATCATACCACACCTCATCGCGGAACTCGTCGGCAACCCACACCCTTCCGGCCGGATGCATCGTGACGAGTCGGTCGTGTCTATCACCGAAGACCGCTCGTCCGATCCTCCTCCACCGCTCGGCCTGCTCCCCCCTGTAATTCCCGTCCCCGCCCAGTATCCAGATCACCTGATATGCCCCCCATCTGGCGACGATGTATCTGGCCAGCTTTATAGCGTCTTCTTCCTTCAAAACGACGCCTGGCGAAACGTTCCCCAAAGCCCAAAGGAGGACGGGCGCAGCGATCAGTCCGTGGCGGTTGATCGCCTCCACCTTCTTATCAAGCCTCCTGAAGAAACGGGGGTTGATCCTTATCCGTTCCCTCCCGGTGTAAGCCTTCTCGCCGTTTTCATCCTGTGGGAAAGCCCGCCAGTGGGTCGATACAAACTGGATGACAGTGAACCCCTGCTGGCTGCGCTTCCCCAGGTAACGCTCCCAATCCTCAAATTTCGCCTTCAACACCCCGTTCCAGGCGGTGTCGGCGAGCCAGAAGAAGGGAGTCCCGTCGGAGAAGAAGAGGCGACGACGATCGTTGGAGAGGCGGATTGGACCATGCTTGTAAAGCGGGTTATCCCCCTCATAAGGGAGGCATCTGAACGAGCCGGATCGCCCCCTCAACCCTTTATCATCGACCGAACAGCTCGTCGCCCACCTCCATTCTCCTATCTCATCGGGCGAAAACCTGACCCGCCACGTCCGTCCCCCATCCCAAAAGGCTTCCACAACGTGCCTTTTCCCTGAAGGCGAGGTAAAGGTGACCTCCACCCTCACGTCCCAAAGCGGGTTGCCGTAATCCATCTCGCTTGTAAACTCGGCTTCGAAAAGCGTGAAAATGGGAACGATCATCTCATTATGTGGGAAAATCGGAAGGTCCAGCTATACGTCGGCGTGCGAGATCAAAGCCTCAACCGGCTTTTCATGGATGTTTTCAACGCTTCTCCGAAGGCGTCTATGGAGGAACTCCTAGGATGCCTCTCCGGGAAAGCCAACTCCTCTTACGGTCCTTCGGACCTACCAACCCTGCTTGAGACCTCCTCGGCGAGCCTATCTACGGCCTCCAAGTCCCCCTCCTTCGGGTACCCCTTTACTACTACAGGATCGAGGAGCTCTATCCTTAGGTTCGTGAGCATCCCCTTGAGCTGTTCCACCGCCCTACCTCCCCAGCCGTAAGATACGATGAGCGAGGCGAACCTTAGCTTAGGCCTCAGGGCGTTCACCAGATACGCTGCATAGACGGCAGAAGGATGTGCCCCTCCCAGCACGGTGGGGGTGGCCAGAACTATCCCGGCAGCGTCTACCAGCGCCATCGCAAGTTCCCCTACGTCGGTTACCGTAAGGTTGAACGGCTTGACGGTCCTGTTGTCCCTGAGAAGTCCAGCAATCAGCCGATCTACCATGGCCTGCGTGCTGCCGTGCATCGAGACGTAGGCGACCACGACCTCAGCCTTCACCTCGTCCGAGACCCATTCCCTGTAGGCATCTAGTATAAATCCCGGTTCGTCATATATGGGCCCGTGGCTCGGGGCGATCGTCTTTATCTCTAAATCCTCGAGCTTATTCAGATGTCCCCTTATGGCCTTCCTGAAGGGCATCATTATCTCAGCGTAGTACCTCTTGGCGGCCCTGTAGACTCCGGACCTGTCCCTTGCAAAAAGGTCGCTCGTCGCTAAATGCGAACCGAAGAGGTCGCAGGTGAAAAGCACCCTATCCTCCACAAGGTAGGTGAGCATGGTCTCGGGCCAGTGAACCCAGGGGGCTAGGATGAAGCGGAGCGTCCTATCCCCCAAGCTAAGCTCTCCCCCGTCCTCCACCACAATGAACCTTTCCTCCGGTATAAGGAGCAGCTCCATAAGCTGCTCTTTACACCTCCTGTTCGTCACGACCTTAGCCCCCGGGTACTCATTCAAAACAGCAGGTATGGCGCCTGAGTGGTCCTGCTCAGCGTGGTTGGATACAACATAATCGATCTTTTCCACCCCGAGTCCCCTTAGGTTCACAAGCAGCTCTTCAGTCTTAGTGGGGTCCACAGCATCCACAAGGGCCGAGCTTTCGCTACCCTCTATCAGGTACGAGTTGTAGCTCGTCCCTTCGGGCAGGGGAATCAGCTCGTCGAAGAGCCTCCTATTCCAATCGATAGCTCCGACAAGGTAGACCCTGTCCGTTATCCTCCTTACGTTGCCGACGGCCATACTTCCCCTCCTCGCCAAAGCACCTTTTACGGACCTCTTAACGGGATGTTCCAGGAGTATACCCTACAGCCCTGATGGACCTGTCCTCCATATCGAGGGCAACCCTGAAGGCCTCTATGTCGTCCCTGACTTCCGAAAGGAGCGGGGTGGCCTATTGGCCACCCCTTTCCCTATAACTTCCTGTGGCAGAACCACCAATCGTAGCACTCGAGTTCCTTCCTCCTTGCGGCCTCGAGCCTTTCCTTAGCCTCCTTTTCCGAGGTCGCTGGAGGTACGATAGCCCTGTCGCCTATAAGTTCGTTCTCGGGCCATCCCGCAGGCAGAGCCACCTTCTCCCTATCGCTCGTCTGAAGGGCCTTCAGGAGCCTGAGGATCTCGTCCATGTTCCTCCCGATGCTCAACGGGTAGTACATGATGGCCCTTACGATCCCCTCGGGGTCCACCACGAAGACCGCCCTGACGGTCTGGGAACCTGCCGCCTCGGGATGGAGCATCCCGAACATCCCCGCCACCTTCCCGGTATTGTCGGCGATTATGGGGAAAGGTATCTCCACCCCTAACTTATCCTTTATCCATTCGGTCCACTTTATGTGGGAGAACACCTGATCTATAGAGAGGCCGATAAGTTCGGTGTTTAGCTCTTTGAACTTCTCGTACCTCTTAGCGAACGCCACGAACTCGCTGGTGCACACGGGGGTGAAGTCAGCAGGATGGGAGAAGAGCACGATCCACTTCCCCCTATAGTCCTCGGGGAAGTTTATGGCCCCCATAGTGGTCTGCGCCTCGAACTGGGGAACCTTGTCACCTATGAGAGGTATTCCCATTTTAACCTCCCTTCAGCGCCTTCCTAACAAGGTTCTGATCCTCGTCGGCGAGTATCGGTCACACCGTTAAAATATCTCGAACTTATCCCTCGTAGCACCGCATATCGGGCACCTTTCGGGAGGTTCCCCCTCCCCTGTGTACCCGCACACGCTGCAGATGTATATCTTACCGACCTCCAGGTCCTTCCCGGACTTTACAGCCTCCTTCGCCCTGCTGTACATAGCGGCATGTATCTTCTCTGCCTCAAGGGCATAATTGATGGACCTCTGGGCCCCCTTCTCCCCTTGGAGCTCGGCAACAGCGCCGTAGGCAGGGTACATCTCCTCGACCTCGAAGGTCTCCCCTGCTATGGCGGCGTCCAGGTTGTCCGCCGAGGATCCGAGGTCTCCGAGGGTCCTGAAGTGATTCGTCGCATGTACCTGCTCTGCGAACGAGATCGCCCTGAAGAGCCTGGCTATGTTTGGGTATCCTTCCTCTTCTGCCTTCTGGGCGAAGATGATGTACCTCATGTGTGCCTGGCTCTCACCCGCGAAAGCTGTCCTGAGGTTCTCTCCGGTCATCCTTCTCATCTTGCCTCCTCGAGTTCCCTGCGCATCCTGCTCAGCTTCATCAGGTGTTCCCTCTCCTGTCCGGCTATTTCCTCCACGACCTTCCTCTGCCCTTCCGGGACGAGTCCTGCTATTTCGGTGTAGAAGACCATCGAGTCCTTCTCGAAGCCCATGGCCACATATAGTGCCTCTTCCTGTGTAGTCGCCCTGCCTATAAGCTTCCTCCCCACAGGGTCGTTGAATATGTGACCTTCTGCCAGGGTCCTTATGTAGGCCTCGTACTCCCCAGGGTAGCTCTCCCACGGGGGTTGGAAGTCTCCGAACTTTTCCCTTAGGGCCTCGAAGTCCCTTACGTGCTGAAG
>DTYS01000218.1 GCA_012961755.1 Candidatus Latescibacterota bacterium | reverse complement strand
TTCGGCCAAGATCGTGGTGGGTACGAGGATTGCCACCTGCTTTCCGTCCATCACGGCCTTGAAGGCAGCCCTAAGGGCGACCTCGGTCTTTCCGAACCCTACATCCCCACAGAGCAGTCTGTCCATCGGGACCGGCCTCTCCATGTCCTCCTTTATCTGCCTTACGGCCCTGAGCTGGTCCGGGGTCTCCTCGTACGGGAAGGAGGACTCGAGCTCCGCCTGCCATGCGGTGTCCGGCGAGAAAGCGTGTCCCGGCCTCGCCTTCCTCGCTGCGTAGAGTTTCAGAAGTTCCCCCGCCATCTCCTTGGTCGCCCTCCTGACCCTCTCCTTCACCCTCTCCCACTCGGCACTACCTAGCTTCGTAAGGGGCGGACGGACCTCTGAGGGCCCTTCGTACTTGGTGACCTTTAAGAGCTGGTCCACAGGGACGTACAACCTGTCCCCGTCCCTGTACTCCAGAACCATGAAATCACCCTTCGCCCCTCCTACCTCCATCCTCTCCACACCCAGGAAGGCCCCTATCCCGTAGTCCTCGTGGACCACGAGGTCCCCTTTCCTCAGGGCGGTGATGTCCTGTATTGGTGTGCCAGCCTTGAACTTGGGTAGCTTTAGCCTCCTCACCGGCCTCCTGAAGAGTTCCACCTCCGTTAGGAGCACGAGCCTTCCCTCGGGGAAGACGAAGCCTCCGCTCAGGTTCCCCTGGACAACCTCTACTTCCTCCCCTATAAGCTCGGATATGCGCTCCGCCCTTGCCCTGCTCCCTGCCGTCAGGACGACCTTGTATCCTTCCCCGATCCATCTTCCCACAGCACCCCTCGCCTGGGATATGTCCCCCACCGCGGGCTCCTGGGAGAAGAAGTGCACCGCCCCTTCGGACGCGAAGCTTAGGTGGCCCACCTTGCGGAACTTCCTGAGCTTGCTCCGTACCTCTTCATCCGAAGCGCGGAAGGCCTCAGCTGGAAGCCCTCGCTTTCCGAGGGATACATGCTCCCCCTGGACCTCGTCGGATATCCCGTCCGGGTCCTCCAAGAAGACTAAGTCCCTGGGTCCGAGGTAGTCCAGGACCGTAGCCCTTTCCGGATACGCCAGGGGAAGACACGCCTCCATCCCCTCCCAGGGCGTCCTTCTGGAGGCCCTTTTTCTAAGCTCTTCCAGCCCAAGCTTTCCCGCCTCCTCCTCTATCCTGTCCCAGGTCCCCCCGTCCAGGATGAGCTCCCTTGCAGGTGGGACGAAGACCTCCCCCATCCCCTCCACCGACCTCTGGGACGAGACATCGAACCTCCTGAGCGATTCCACCGTGTCCCCCCAGAACTCCGCCCTTATGGGAAGTTCCTCGGTGAAGGGGAAGACGTCCAATATCCCTCCCCTCACGCTGAACTGGCCCGGAGCCGATACCGAGGGAACCCTCTCGTATCCACCCTCCACGAGCCTGAGGAGGAACCCCTCCCTGTCCACCTCCTCCCCGACCTTGAGCTTCGTCACGTACCGTCCGAAGACGTCCGGAGGTACGGTAAGCTCTGAGGCGGCCCTGGCAGGGACGACCACCACCCCAGGCCTTCCGGAAGCCAGCTTGGCCAAAGCTTCCGTCCTGAGCCCTATGTCCTCCAAGGAGGGAACCTCCTCCTCACCGGGCAGGAGTCCCAAGGGAGGAAAGTAGGATACCGCATCTTCTCCCAGTAGCACTTCCAGGTCTTCCCTGAGCCTCTCGGCCTCCTCCTCCGGGGCAAGGACCAGCCTGAGCCCCCTACGGAAGAGGGAGGCGCATAGGAAGGCCCTGAGGGAGCCCCTCAGCCCGTGGACCTGGACGTCCCCTTCCCTTATGGCCCTCAGGACCTCGGTGAACTGCTCCGTGCCTTCCAGGAAACGGAGATCCACGCTCATCCCGCCGTCAGGACCTCGTAGACATCTATCCTCGGAACCTCGACCAGGCCTCCTGAGACCTCGAGCTCCCTCCCTGCCACCAGTGCCCTTACTTTCTTCACCCCCGGGTCCTTAAAGCTGACCTTCACCCCGGTCGCGGGGATCAGGTCCACCGGCCTCTTCATGTCCCCCCCACAGTTGACGAGGTGGACGACCCAGGTCCCGTCCTTCCTGTAAACTTCGCATACCACCGATCTGGGACCCTCGACCCCGACCTGAAGCTCCTCTTCCAGAGTTGCCCTTATCACCTCCACCACGAACCTCTCGGCCGTTCCGTCCCTGTACCTCCGGTAGAACTCCCCGAACAAGGCCGGAACGTACGCTACCTTTCCCTTACCGTAGCTCCGAACGATGAGGGCAGGGTAAGGGCTCTCGCCCTTGAGGGGGGCGTAGTGCTGGCCGGTGACCTCCAGGAAGGAGGCGAGGACATCGGTATCACCTGAAGCCACGACCTTGAGGGAGTAGGTCGGCCTGGGCACGAGGTCGCCAGGACGGAAGGAGCCGAAGCCTTCCTTTACCTTTACGTACTCCTCCCTTACCTCTAAGGGGAACGCGCCGTGGACCTCCTCCGCGCCCAAGAACTCTTCGAAGAAATCGTCATCGGCGGGCTCCCCCTCAGGTCCGTACCTTCCCGTCTCGAACGATGCGACGACCGCCCCTCCGTCCCTCACGAACCTCCTGATCCTGTCCTTCTCCTCCTCGCTCAGACAGGCGGAGTTGGGAAGGAGGAGGACCTTAAGCCCTCCGAAGTCGGGGCCGAGCACGAACCTGTTCGGAATCCTGCTGTGGGTCAACATGGAGAAGGCACCGTACACTTCCTCCCGTGCGAGCGCGTCGGAGGTGGCCTTCTGATCAGAAAGCTCCGATATCCTGGTCCCCGCACCTCCCTTCGCCACCAGGTCCTCCTCGGCCTGGGCCTGTACCCTCCGATATATCCCGGATTCCCTCGAACGATAGAAGAAAGCCGTCTCCGAGGAAACGTATATCCCCACAGGGGCATAGAGTTCGAGCCCCTCGAACGCCTCGGGATGCTCGTCCGCTACCTTCAGCACGTCCCTCACCGGCCCCCAGGCCTCCTCCCTCTCCAATAACTCCCCATTTATAAGCGCCGTCCATGTGTTGGAACCTGAGGCCAGGGTCTGGGCTAAGGCCAGCCTCATCTCGTCCCCTTGAAGCGGAAGGTAGTGCCAGACCCCCTGTGCGTGGTGTACGAAGACCACGGAGGGCCTTCCTGAAGCCCTAAGGTACTTCCCGGTGCGGAGCTGGAAATAAGGATCTACATCCACGCCTAAGTGGAAGAAGGCCTCGGCACCGCTGAAGTCCTGGTAGGGGGCGAGCTCCCTCACATCCCTCGGTACCTCCCAGTTGGGCCATGCCCCCGAGTTTATGAACACGAGCCCGTCCTCCCTGACCCTCTTCACCGCTTCCCTCGCATCCCTCAGGAACCTGACCATGGTCTCGGAGCGGAACTTCACGAACTCCCTCCAAAGGGGACCCTCCCAGTCCCCCCATTCGGGTGGCTCCTGCCCAGTCCTCCCTTCGAAGAGCTTCCTGCAGTGCTCGCAGTAGCAGCAGCCGGGGTACACCGCCGGACCGTCCAGGAACACCCCCCTTATCCCGGTCCTCATCGCCTCCTCTATGAGCTTGAAGGCCCATCCCCTCCAAGGACTGTTGGGACACATGGTCGTGCCGTTCCCGTACAGGGGCCTCACCCTGCCGTAAGGCCTGCCGTCCCTCAGGACCTGTTCCCATCCGGGATGCTCCTCCGCGAACTCGTAGGAGTACCAATGCAGGTTGAGGTATGCTATCACGGTTATGCCCTGGCTCTGCGCGTGGGGGAGGTACCCCCTTAGAAGGTCCACCTCCCCCAAGGACGGGGCCTTGGCGAAGTGGGGGGTGTCAAATGTGACCAAGTGCCCTCCCCCCTCCGAACCCAACGTCCCCGGAAGCCACTCCATGTTGCAACAGTAATTCTTCCCCTTGAACTTGGCCAGCCTCCCGAAGTCCAACTCCCTGAGCCTACCCCAATTTTGAGGGTAATCGACTCTAAGCATCCTTACGTGTCCCATATACCCTCCCCGGAAACAGGGCGTCCGCGCGGACGCCCTATACAGACTCTATCGCATGTGGAAATTGGTCCTTAGAAGCTCCGGAAGGAAATCTGAGGGGGATCAGAACCTATAGGCAGCGGAGAGGAACATCCTGGTAAGCTTGTGCTCTTCGGTTATGCCACCCTCCTCCTGGGCGAACTTCCCACGGACGTACGCCAGGTCCAACGATAGGACCTTGTCTATCAGGACCCCCACGCCGAAGGTCCAGTAGTCCCTCTGGTCCTTGACCTTCACCTTAGGCCCTCCCTCCTCCCTCGGGCCTAAGAAGGGCAGCGGGTCCCTGTAATACCCTACCCTCACCCTGGCGGGGACTACAGGAAGTAGCACCTCCCCACCTACGTGGAGGAGGGTCGCGGCCTTGTATCTCCTCCTAAAGTCTTCGTTAGTTATCCCCTCTACCGGGGGCTCGTCGTAGCGGGTCTGGGTCCAGTCCGAGTACGAAAGTCCGACGCCTACGGTGGCCAACCCGGGAGCAGTCCAAGATATTCCTCCATCTATGGTCCATGGGAGGTAAACGCGGTACGAGAAGTTTCCGGAGTCCAATGTATCGTCCCTTGCCTCCTCCCAATACTCTTCCACCTTAAGGTGGACGGGCGACGATACCGCAAGCCCTGCCCTGAAACCTCCCACCATCCTGAACAGTGCCCCGACCTTCACGCCGAAGGAGCTGTATCTGTCCTCAAAATCGAGTCGGTAGTAAGTACCGGAAGTATCCTGCTCGGTAAGGAGCTTCTGCGAGAAGGTATTCGACCCCCTCCATATCTCTAAGGTGGCTCCTAAGGAAGTTGAAGGAGATATGTCTATCGCCCCGGCAACCGTGTATACTCCAAGCCCTCCTTCGTCCTCTGCCTTGCCTTCTTTATATTTCCCGGTCTCCCGGCTCACCCCCTTTATGCCGAAAAGGTTGTCGAAGACTTTAACCGGAAGGTAACCTACCGAGAACACCAAGCTCCCCCGGTACGTAGGGACCGGGAGGACCATCCCCAAGGGGTCCGACGTCGTCCGGGTGAGGCTGTCGTACCAGGAAGAACCGTAGAAGCTGACCGCGGCGGCGTCCTTTCGTTGACACAGGCCACCGTAAAGTTCGAACCTCCTTATCTGGGCCAGTCCTGCAGGGTTCCAGTACGTCGCCGTGAAGTCCTCCGCTACCGCCACGTATGCTCCCCCCATCCCCATGGCCCTGGCCCCGAGGCCGGAAAAGCGATCCACGGTTATCTCCTCCCAAGGGGAGGCCTCACCCACCCAGATGGAGACGAGGACCACGGTGAACCAGGCCTTCCTCACCTCATCCCCTTCCTACGGGATGGACGTTTCCTGTGGGACGAACCGGAACTCTTGGATGAATCCCCAGAGGACTTGGTCTGGTTTGGGGTTTCCCTCAACACCGGCTTAGAGCGTACCCGAGGCGCCTGTAACTGGGGTTCCCTGCCCACCTTGGGCTCCATGTCGTAGAATCCCTCCCTGCGGCCTGAGGGACGCTTCTTCTCAACCTTCTGCTCCTGGGGCTTCCGTTCCTCCTGCTGGGTCCGGGTGACGGTGTTGGAGTCGTAATAGTAGTAACGGTCCCACCACCAGGGGTACTCGTTGTAGTACCACCACCGCTCGTAATAGCCCCGGGAGTAGTAGGGCAGGCGGTCCCAGTAGTCGTAAAGCCTGGGGTAATAATAGGTCCTCTCAAGCCTGTAGTCCTCGTGACACCTCCAGCACTCCCTCCCTGCCCCTGCCTCCCCCTCGGGCCTGACCTCAGGATGCTTCAGCACGGTATAGCATCCTAAGAGGGCCAAGAGGAAGCTCATCGTCACAACGAGCCTTCCGGTCCTCATACCTCTCACCCCCTTCGACGGGCGAAGCCTACAAGAGGCCAATTTTCTATTCAGAATATACGAACTTTATCGCTTTAAAGCAAGTTACCTGACCAACAGCACCTTCGTGGTGCGGACCTCTCCCCCGACCTCCAACCTCGCTACGTAGACCCCACTTGCGACCTTCCTTCCGCCTTCGTCCCTTCCGTCCCAGGACAGAAATATCTCCCCTGGATGCCAGGTCCCCCGTAGGGTCCGCACTGGCCTGCCGAGCACATCGTATAGCCTAAGGAAACCCTTCCCACCGAAGGGGAGCCTGAGCCGGAAGGTCGTCCCATCCCGAAAAGGGTTCGGAAGGGCATGGAGGTCAAGTCTGCTGGGGATTCCGAGTTCCGCCATCTCGGGCCTCAGGACCGATAACATCCTCCGTCTGACATCGAGGTCGGGTACGTTGGAGGCAACCTTATAAGCCTCGGAGATGACCCCCTTCCTTTCGAGCCTGGATATGGGCTCTCCAAACGCCCTCCCCCAGTTCTTCAGGACGACCCTTAAGTCATCCTCGTCGACCTTCCCGTCCCCATCCGCGTCCGCATATGTGGCCTCCTTGGTGCCCCAGGACCTCGCAGGTTGCCCGGCCCAGGCCGACGAAGGATGGGGCCTACGCGGCCCAGATAGACCCCAGTATTCGGCCAAGGCCTCTACGTCCCCCCCGCCCACCTTACCGTCCCCGTCCACGTCCCCCGGCCAGACGAAGGTGTCCAGGGGACCTTCGGGGCCGAGGATGTAGGCCCTGCCGGACCTCAGGCACTCCCAAGTCAGGGTGCTTCCGTTGGGCCAGGTCACCTCGACTTCTGCCCCGTCCTCCCTCCCGAGGACGAAGAGGAGGGGAAGCCCGTCGTCGGAAACTATTCGGCGGACCTGGACCCTATCTCCGCAGCGTACCCGGACGCGTGCGCCCGTTCCCTGTCGTATCCTCAGGGCGATGGCTGGACGGGGGACCACAGCCCTGTAGAGGGAGAGCCCATCCGGAGTACCACAGAGGACGAGGTCGGGGGAGGTATCCCCGTCCCAGTCCACGAAGCTTGCACAAGTGCTCCCCTCCTCCCATCCCCTGACCTTCCTGAACGCCCTCCCTTCGTTCTTATAGAAAACGTCGCCTTCCTTCGAGGAGAGGTACAGGTCCGGAAGGCAGTCGCCATCGTAGTCACAGACCGAGGCTCCGGTGTCGTGTCCGAAGTGGACCACGCCGAGCCTCTCCCCTGCCTCCGCGAACCTGCCGTCCCCGAGGTTCTCGTAGAGCAGGTTCCTTCCGTAGTTGACGACGTACAGGTCCAGGTCACCGTCGCTGTCGTA
>DTYS01000217.1 GCA_012961755.1 Candidatus Latescibacterota bacterium | reverse complement strand
CTTGCCCGTGGGGGTCCTGCCGCCGTCTATGTGCACCTCCCAGCGGGGCCTTCCGTCTGGATAGTACCCGACGAGCTTGGGATCTATGGCCACGACTATACACTGGCTCCCGAAGCGACGGGAGGCTTCGTCTATGAGCTCCGGATCGCGCACGGCAGCGGAGTTTATGGAGACCTTATCGGCACCTGAGGCCAGTATCCTCCTTATGTCCTCTAAGGTCCTTATCCCGCCTCCCACGGTGAATGGGATGAACACCTCCTCGGCGACCCTCTTCACCATGTCCAGCACTATCTCCCTCCCCTCGGACGAGGCCGTTATGTCCAAGAAGACGAGTTCGTCCGCCTCCTCATGGTCGTAATACTTGGCCTGTTCCACAGGGTCACCCGCATCCCTGAGGTTCAAGAAGTTCACGCCCTTAACTACCCTCCCCCTGTCCACGTCCAAACATGGTATTATGCGTTTAGCGAGCATCTCGACCTCCAGGGACCACTTCAAAAAAATATAGCAAACGTGGATGAAACGGTCAAGGAACCTCGAACCCCATCTCCCTCAACTTCTTGAAAGTTACCGGGCGCCCGGAGGTCAACCTCTCTAAGTACCTCGCCAATACGTCCACCTCAACGTTCACGAGGTCCCCCCGGCGTTTGAACCTGAAGGTGGTCACCGAAAGCGTATGAGGGATTATGGATACGGAGAATACGTCACCCCTCACATCCAGGACCGTGAGGCTCACGCCGTCCACGGCGACCGAGCCCCTCGGAGCCACGTACTTCATGAGGTCAGGCTCGAGGAATATTTCAAATATCGCCCCCCCCTGCCTGTCCACCCTTCCAGCTATCCTTCCCACCCCGTCCACATGTCCGAGCACTATGTGCCCTCCGAGGCCCTCCCCGAGCCTAAGGGGCCTTTCGAGGTTCACCCTATCGCCCCTCCTCAGCTTCCCCAAGGTCGTCCTCGAGATGGTCTCCCTCACGACCTCGGCGGAAATGTACCCCTTCCCTGCATCCACCACCGTAAGGCAGGCCCCGTCTACGGAGATGCTATCCCCCACCTTCACCCAGCCCGAAGGCCAGGGGGTCCCTATCCTCAGCCTGCGCACCCCCCTCGTTTCCCTCACTTCCAGGACGGTCCCCATACATTCGACTATCCCGGTGAACATATATCTGCCTCCACGCAGATGTCCTCCCCGAACCTCCTGGTCCTCAATATCCTCAAGTTCAGGGCATCCGATATCCTGTCTATCCCTAAATCCCCCAAGACATCTATCCCATCTCCCAAGAGCTTAGGGGCCAAAAAGATGACTATCCTATCGCACATCCCACGACGGAGGAAGGACGTGAGCACCTTCCTTCCCCCTTCGACTAAGACCGATATCCTTCCCTCCGCTGCGAGCTTGGCCAGGAGGGCCTCCAGGTCCACCCTGCCGTCCCTCTCGGGGAGCACCCAGACCTCGGCCCCAGCCTCCTCCAGGGCCTTCCTCCTTTCGGAGGATGCAACTTCCGTGGTCGCGACTGCCGCCCCTCCTCCCGAAAGCACCTTAGCGGTGGGAGGGGTCCTGAGCTCGGAGTCCAGGACGACCCTGAGAGGGTCCCTTCCCTTCGTGAGCCTCACGGTGAGCTGGGGGTCGTCCACGAGCACGGTCCCCACCCCGACCACAACGGCGTCCGCCTCTGCCCTCAGGCGATGCGCGTGCCTCCTCGCCCTCTCACCGGTTATCCATTTGGAGTCCCCGGAACTCGCGGCTATCCTCCCGTCCAAGGTCTGGGCCCACTTCAGGGTCACGAAGGGCCTTCCAGTGGTTATGTACTTGAAATATGCCCTGTTGAGTTCCTTCGCCTCATCCTCCAAGACCCCTACCTCCACCTCGACGCCCGAGTCCCTGAGCTTCCCTATCCCCCTCCCGTCCACGAGGGGGTTGGGGTCCACGGTGGCGCAGATCACCCTTGAGACGCCAGCCTGAAGGATGCGGTCCACGCACGGAGGGGTCCTCCCGTAGTGCGCGCAGGGCTCCAAGCTCACGTACATGGTGGCGCCCCGTGCTGAATCCCCTGCCTCCCGCAGGGCGATGACCTCAGCGTGGGGCTCCCCCGGCCTTCTGTGCCACCCCCTACCCACGACCTTTCCCTCCCTGACCACCAGGGCCCCTACCATAGGGTTCGGGTGCGTGGAGCCCAAGCCCCTCCTGGCCAGGCGGAGGGCGAGCTTCATGAACTTACTGTCCTCATCCATATATCTCCCTCCCGCAGTGAGGGCAGGTCCTCCTTCCCTTCCTCCTCTGGACCTCCTCTATGAACCCGGATCCCAGGATACCCGCCGGGAGGGCGAACATGCCTATGCCCAAAAGGGCTATGACCGCCCCCAGGACCTTACCTAAGGGGGTCACCGGATACACGTCCCCGTATCCCACAGTGGTAAGGGTCACTATCCCCCACCACATGGCCTCGGGGATGCTCGAGAACGCCTGGGGTTGAGCTTCGTTTTCCACGAAGTACATGAGGCTCGACGAGATTATGAGGAGCACGGAGATGGTGAAAACTGTCATGATCAACTCTTCCTTCCTCGCCCTCAGCACAACCCCCAGGAGCCTCAGGGATTCGGAGTACCTTCCGAGCTTGAAGAGCCTGAAGAGCCTGAAGAGCCTTATGGCCCTTATAAACCTAAGGTCCAATGGAAGTAACATGGGGAGGTAGAAAGGAAGCACGGCCAGAAGGTCCACCACGGCCAGAGGGGTGGTCGCGAACCTGAGCCTGCCGGCCACGGGACGGGAGAACCTCACCTCCGTGGTGCAGCTCCAGAGCCTCAGGATATATTCCAAGGTGAAGACGCCCACTGAAAGGGCTTCGAAGGCCCAGAAGAAGGACGAGTACCTCCTGTAAAGGCCCTGCACGGTCTCCAAGGTGACAGCGGCTACGTTTAGAAGTATCAATATCATGATCCCGATATCGACCGCCTTGCTCGTCCTGTCGTCCGGAGCTGCCCTCTCGAGTATCTCGTATACCCTCCTCTTAACCCTGTCCATGTCCTTCAGCATCTGTGTTGCACGCATTCTATCGGCCTTCCTGCCCTCAGGTTCCCGAAGCATCCCTCGTCGCAGTACCTGCACCGCGCTATCTCGTCCAACCTCCCCTCCATGGTCTTCAGGGGCCAGAAGGGGTCTGCTATGAGCCCACGCCCCACGGCCACCAGGTCCGCCCTCCCTTCCCTCAGGGCCTCCAATGCCCTTTCGTGCACGGACATCATCCCCACAGCTATCACCGGGACCCCGAGGCTCCTGAAGGGTTCCGCAAGGTCGCCGGGCGCATCCCTGCTGGAGGGGGATATGTCCAATATGTCCACCCCAGCATCCACGAGCCTCCCTGCGAACTCTAAGCTCTCGTCCAGGGTGTACCCACCGGGTTCTTCTGGGGTGTGACGGTACAGCACGAGCATATCCCCTCCCACCTCGGAGCGCACGGCACGGACAACCTCGGTCCCGAGGCGCATCCTTCCCTCGAGGTCCCCTCCGTAGGCGTCCCTCCTGTGGTTGGTCCTCCTGGAGAAGAACCGGTTCAGGAGGAAGCCGTGGGCACCGTGAGGTTCGACGCCGTCGAACCCTGCCTCCCTGCACACGACGGCCGCCCTCCTGAACCTCTCAACGCTCAGGGATATATCCTCCCGGGTCAGGGAGTCGGGGGAGTCGCGTCCGTCGACCGGGGACATGAAGAGCTGTATGGCGACGACGGCCCCTTCCCCCTTGACGGCCTCGACCAGCCTCCTCAGGCCGTCCACCTTCAGTTCCCTCCCGAACCTCGAGGTGCGGGTGGCCTCCACTATCACAAGCCCTGCTCCCCCCCTCGCAATGCGCCTGTACCATTCTATTCCGTCCTTCCCCACTATGTTCCGGTTCGTGACCATGGGGGGACATACTATCCTGTTGCGAAGCTTCCTCCCTCTGATGACCAGCGGCTGGAACAGCGGAGAATATTCGGACATATTCCCTCCCTGGCTCTGAGCTTGTGATTAAAGATATGGCTTTGGGTTCACCTTCGCAAGTGCCTTGATTTTTGCCTCCGTTTGGTCTATATTCATTCCTGGCCCCGGGCCAGCCACCGGGGTCCCGAGGAAGAATTCGGGGGTGGGCTGGCACCCCGGAGGAGGTGCGCTATGGCGAGACCTGTGACGCTCTTCACCGGCCAGTGGGCCGACCTCCCCTTAGAAGATATGGCTGAGAAAGCCAGAGACTTAGGCTACGACGGACTTGAGCTCGCGTGCTGGGGGGACCACTTCGACGTGGTCAAGGGAGCCGAGAGCAAGGCGTACTGCGAGGACCGCTTAGCCCTCTTAGACAGGTACGGCCTCAAGGTCTGGGCCATAAGCAACCACTTGGCAGGCCAGGCCGTGTGCGACAGGATAGACGAAAGGCACAGGGCGATACTCCCTCCCCACGTCTGGGGGGATGGGGACCCGGAGGGGGTGAGGCAGAGGGCCGCCCAGGAGATGAAGAGGACGGCCAAGGCCGCCTCCAACCTCGGCGTCAAGGTCGTAAACGGCTTTACCGGATCCTCCATCTGGCACTTAGTGTACTTCTTCCCCCCGGTGGACCCTGAGGTGGTGGAGGCGGGGTTCAGGGACTTCGCCGAGAGGTGGAGGCCGATATTGGACACTTTCGCGGAGAACGGCGTCAAGTTCGCCCTTGAGGTCCATCCTACGGAGATAGCTTACGACATGTACACGGCCGAGAGGGCCTTGGAGGCCATAGGTGGACATGAGGCCTTTGGGTTCAACTTCGACCCCTCCCACCTCCACTGGCAGGGCGTGGACCCGGTGAAGTTCATAAGGAAGTTCGGGGAAAGGATATACCACGTGCACATGAAGGACGCGATAGTAACCCTGGACGGCGAGAGCGGGATACTCTCCTCCCACCTTCCCTTCGGTGACTCCAAGAGGGGATGGGACTTCAGGTCGTTGGGGAGGGGAGGGGTGAACTTCGAGGAGATCATAAGGGCCCTCAACGCAGTAGGATACCAGGGACCCCTCTCGGTGGAGTGGGAGGACAGCGGGATGGACAGGGAGCACGGGGCCAGGGAGGCGTGTGAGTTCGTGAGGAAGCTGGACTTCGAGCCGTCCAAGGTGGCGTTCGAGGCGGCGTTCGCCGAGAAGTGATGCACATGGGCCCGTCGTGTCCGGCGGGCCTTCATCACGTTCGGAAGGATGTCCTTTCCTAAGGAACCTCCGGACCTCGTCCGCAGGAGGGTCATGTCCGTCCTGGACTATGAGCCTCCGGACAGGCTCCCTGTATACGACTCCTTCTGGCCCGAGTTCTCAGATAGGTGGAGGAGGGATAAGGGTCTGGGACCGGATGCGACCCCGGAGGACTACTATTCCGTGGATATAGCCGTAGTCGTGGCCAGGGAGGAGTTTTTCCCGACGAGGAGGAGGGTCCTGTTGGAGGAGGGCGACGTGCTCGTAAGGGACGACGGATGGGGGAGGATCGTCCGGACCAGGAGGGGAGGTTACTTCTACGAGGAGCTCTCCCACGAGCTGGACGACCCACGAAAGCTCGATAAGCTCTCCTTCGACCCTCCCGACCTGGACTTGAGGTACGCTGAATTCTCTAAGGCCGTGGAGGGGGAGAAGGCCAAAAGGTGCGTCTTCTGCAAGGTAGGAGGTCCCTACATACGCTCATCGTTCGTAAGGGGCACCGAAGAGTTTCTCGTGGACCTTGTCCGGGACGAGGCCTTCGCAAGGGAGCTCGTCCTCAAGGTAGCGGGACACTTGGTGGAGGTAGGGAAGGAATCCCTGAGGCGTGGCGAACTTTGGGACACGGGGGTCTGGATATACGACGATATGGGCTCGTCCCGTGCCCCCATGTTCTCGCCACGGACCTTCGAGAGGGTGTTCTACCCGGCCTACAGGTGGATGGTGGGGGAGCTTAAGGGGGCCGGGGCCAAGAAGGTGGTGCTCCACTCGGACGGCAACATAGAGCCCTTCCTGGACATGCTCGTGGAGGCAGGGATAGATGCTATAAATCCCGTCGAACCTCAGGCGGGGATGGACCTGGTGAGGTTGAAGGAGAAGTACGCCGGAAAGCTCGCCTTCGTGGGAGGGGTGGACAACGCCCACGTGCTTCCCTCGGGAGATCCCAAGGCCATAAGGTCCCATATACTACAGCTCTGCGAGGCGGGAAGGGACGGAGGGGTGATATTGGGGGCGCACAGCATAGGGCCGGACGTATCCACGGAGGCGTACGAGGTGTACAGGGGTACGGCTTTAAGGTTCAAGGCGACCTAGGGTAGTCCAAGAAGTCGTCCTCCCCGACTGGTTCCTCAGCCCGAGTTGGTCGCATCCCCCACGGCACGAGGAGGGCCATAATGGCGAGCACGACGAAACCCGAGGAGAAGTCCGGGATGAAGCCAGGACATCTAAGCCCACGAGCACGAAACAAAGCTTGACCAGGGTTATGTACGTTCCGGCACCGGCATGCCTTAGGAATGTAAGGTCCTCGGGCCACGCTACCCAAGCCTTGCCCTCTCGACCGCGGACCTCAGGACCTCTTAGGACCGACGCCCCTTATGCTTAAGAGCTTCCCAAAATCCTCGGGCTGTTCCTCATGTTCTCCGGATTTATTCCGACGAAAGCTCCGCGGACGCCCTCCTGGCATCCTCGCTCTCGTCGGCCACCATGTCCAGGGCCTTGCCCCTACGATCACAACATACGGCGGAGTGGGGCTCACGGACGAAGTTCCTCACGTCCAGCCGGTCCACCTCCCGCCCGAGGCCGTACCCGAAGGCCTCTTCCTGCCCGCCCTTGCCTTGCCACGAACACCCCCATTTCGGGCCCCACCTTGAGGGCACCGCATACGGTGGTGAGGCCACTGCCGGTATGGAACTCATTGAAAAATCTTCATATGGTTCGGTCCTGAGGTCATCCCACCTCCTCGGATAGCGATTTAACTTTACGCCTTCTAGCCCAGGGCCATACCCCGAAGGCCTGGGCCCACTCCGAGCCCAACTGGGCACCTCTGATCCTTCCGAGGGAGTCGTAGTAATCTAAGTAAGGAAAGGACGAGACCCCTCCCCTGAAGAGCTCGTAGGCCCTCACCGCCTCCCTCCACTCCTCCCTGAACTCGGCGGCCTCTACGTAGATGTAGGGTTCGAAACCTTCGGGGTCCTCCCAGTTCTCGGCGAAGATGAGGGTCCCCACCCCTCTCCACACCGAGCCCTCGCCCACGCTATCCAAGGCCGCCCAGAGCACCCCCACATCCGCAAGCCTGTGGGCTGCCGAATGATCCGGATGTAGGCTGTTCATCCAGTGGGCTATGACCAAGTTCGGCCTTATCTCCCTTACCTTCCGGGCTACGGCCAGCCTGGCCTCCCGGGAGTCCGTCACCTCCCCGTCCGGGAACCTCAGGAAGTGGACGTGGACCCCCATCCTCCGGGCGCATTCTAATGCCTCCTCCTCCTTCTGCCTAGCGTAGTCCTCGGGGGACCTCCGCGGATGCCCCCTCTCCCCGAGGCTAAGGTGGAGTATGTGCACCTCCGCCCCCGAGCTTGCCTCCTTTATCAGGACCGCGCCACATGAGATCTCCATGTCCCCCGCGTGCGCCCCTATGGCCATTATCCTCTTTCCCATCTCAGCCCCTTGT
>DTYS01000216.1 GCA_012961755.1 Candidatus Latescibacterota bacterium | reverse complement strand
TAAGGCCGGACTTCGTGGAGGCCCTCAACAACTTAGGGATAGCCCTATCGAGGAAGGGGAAGTACGAGGAGGCGGTGACCCGATTCAGGACGGCTTTGAGGATAAGGCCGGATTACCTCGAAGCCTACAACAACATGGGCCTCGCCTTAGCTGAGCTCGGCAGGACGGACGAGGCCGTAGCCTCCTTCGAAGAGGCCCTCAAGTTCGATCCGAATTACGACAAAGCCTTCAACAACCTGATCGCTGTGCTTATGAAGGCGGGGAGGTTCAAAGAGGTCGAGAGGAAGATGAAGGAGGGGTTGAGGAGGAGGCCTGAGGATATGAAGTTGGCCATGAGCTTGGCCTGGTTCCTTTCCACATGCCCGGACCCCAAGGTCAGGGACGGAAGGAGGGCCGTGGAGTTGGCCGAGGAAGTTTGCCTCAGCACGGGCTACAGGGATGCAAGGGCACTGGACGTCCTGGCGGCAGCGTATGCTGAGGAGGGAAGGTTCGAGGAGGCTATAAAGGTCGCAAGGAGGGCCGTAAGGCTCGCCTTCTCCTCGGGTATGGGGAGTTTAGCCAAGGAGGTAGAGGGGAGGATCGAGCTTTACAGGAAGCACAGGGCTTACCACGGAGGGCCATGATGTCTTGGGTCCTAATTTCGGTCGCGATGTGGTCCGGAACGAGGGCCGAGGTCGAAGTTGTAAGGGATTACAAGGGATGGGGATGGACCTCGTACGTCATGTCTAACGGGCTTGTCAGGTTGGCCGTCGTTCCGGAGATAGGCGGCAGGGTGATGGAATACAGCCTTGAAGGGCACAATTTTATCTACATCAACCCCCAGGAGCTCGGTAAGACCTACGTCCCTTCCGAGGATTCCCCCTGGCACAACTTCGGGGGATACAAGGTGTGGCCGGCTCCTCAAGGGGAATGGCTCGCAGGAGGCGGCGGATGGCCACCCCCTCCGAACCTGGATTTCGGGAGGTATTCGTGCGAGATCTCCGTAAATTCTCACGACTCCTCAGTGGTCCTACTTGAAGGTCCCCCGGAGACCTTCGGGAGGTGGAAATGCCGCGGCCTGAAGTTCAAAAGGCGCATAGCCATCTACCGTGGGTCGACCAGGGTCAGGGTCGAACAGGCTATGGAGAACTGTGGGAGGGAGGTGGCTAGGTGGAGCGTGTGGGATGTGACCCAGGTCGTGGGGTGCCACCCGGGGGAGGAGGACTACGGAAGCTTCTGGGTCTACTTCCCGGTGAGGGAGGAGGGCAGGTGTTACTACGTGATGATGGGGGAGGAGGGTCCACAGTGGAAGGGGAGGGTTGCTGAAGGGGTCTCGGCCGTGCAGTACCTCCACCACGGAGGGAAGATAGGTGCGGATTCGGATGGAGGGTGGATATGCTACGTGGACGAGAGAGATGGATACGCCTACGTAAAGACCTTCGAGTACTTTCCCGGAGAGACCTACCCCGACAGCAACGCTTCGGTAGAGGTGTTCACATCCTCCGGGCTGCCGTACGTTGAGGTAGAAGTCTTAAGCCCTCTGGTGGAGCTCGCACCGGGCGGGTCTTATACCTTCGTCGAGGATTGGTACGCGACGAGGTGCAGAGGACCGATATTGAAGGCGAACAGGGCCGGGGTCGTAAGGCGGAAGCTCAAGGTGGAGGCGAAGGGAGGGGCAGTAGGTTTGGAGGGGGAGTACGGGGTGTTCTACATCGGCAGGGTGGAGGTGACCTTCGAAGGTACGGAAGGTGAAAGCGTAGGTGAAAGTTACGAGGTCTCACCCCTCGAAACTTTCGTGCTCAAGGGCCGTTTCTCCCCTCCGTCCGGGGCCGAGAGGGTGGTGCTTAGACTCTACGACGGGATGGGGAAGCCCGTCGGCATCCTGGATTCCTGTCCTATACCGCCTCGACGGCGAAGCTCCTCCCTCCAGCGGGGCCTCTGAGGACTCCTTCTATACGGTCCTTCCGAACTTAACCACCCTGTAGATCC
>DTYS01000215.1 GCA_012961755.1 Candidatus Latescibacterota bacterium | reverse complement strand
ACCTTCTTCGAGATGCTCGGAAACTGGTCGTTCGGGGACTACTACAAGAAGGAGGCTATAGACTTCGCATGGGAGCTTCTGACGAAGGACTACGGCCTCCCCCCCGACAGGCTGTGGGCCACGGTATTCAGGGAGGACGACGAGGCCGAGGAGCTCTGGGCGGGGATAATACCGAGGGGGAGGATACTCAGGTTCGGGGAGGACGAGAACTTCTGGGAGATGGGCGATGTCGGCCCCTGCGGACCTTGCACAGAGGTACATCTGGACCTCGGTCCGGACCACGGCTGCGGAAGGTCGGACTGCGGTCCGAACTGCCCTTACTGTGAAGGGGCGAACGACTTCAGGTTCGTCGAACTCTGGAACTTGGTTTTCATACAGTACAACAGGAGGGAGGACGGCTCCCTGGAGGAGCTTCCGGAGAAGCATGTCGACACGGGGATGGGCCTGGAGAGGCTCGCTGCCGTCCTCCAGGGCAAGGGCTCCAACTACGACACCGACCTGTTCAGGCCGCTCATAGCGAAGGTCGAGGAACTCTCCGGCAGGAGCTACGAGGAGGACCCTACCCCCTTCAGGGTCATAGCGGACCACATAAGGACGCTCTCGTTCGCCATAGCCGACGGGGCCGTCCCCTCCAACGAGGGAAGGGGGTACGTGCTGAGGAGGATCCTCAGGAGGGCCTCCCGCTTCGGAAGGAAGCTTGACCTACGCGAGCCCTTCCTCCACGAACTCGTATCCGTAGTCGGGGAGGTTATGGGGGAGGCTTACCCTGAGGTTCTGGAGAAGGGGGAGTACGTAGCTAAGGTGATAAAGTCCGAGGAGGAGGCCTTCGGAAGGACGTTGGACAGGGGGCTCGAGAGGTTCTCCGAGGTCGTGGAGGACCTGAAGGCCCGTGACGAGAGGGTCCTTCCCGGGGAGGAGGCGTTCAGGCTCTACGACACGTACGGTTTCCCGCTGGACCTCACACAGCTCATGGCCGAGGAAGAAGGACTTTCGGTGGACGTTGAGGGGTTCCGGAACGCTATGGAGCGCCAGAGGGAGATGGCGAGGAGGACCTCAAAGTTCCAGGCCCAGGTGGACCTCGGCGAGGGGTGGAGGGAGGTATCGGAAGGTCCCTCCTCGGAGTTCGTGGGGTACGACGAGGAGAAGGTCGTGGCAGCTGTGAGGGCCGTGAGGGGGGTCGGGGAAGTAGGTGTTGAGGTGATACTCAGCCATACCCCATTCTACGCTGAGGCCGGGGGCCAGGTCGGGGACACGGGATGGCTCAGGGCCGAAGGGTTTCTGATAGAGGTCACCGACACCCGAAGGGTAGCGGGGGAGATAGTGCACAGGGGGAAGCTCAGGGAAGGGTCGCTTGATGGGGTCCCCACGGAGGTCGTGGCCGAGATAGACCCCGTAAGGAGGGCGTCGGTGAGGCGCAACCACACGGCTACCCACCTCCTGCACAGGGCCCTGAGGGAGGTCCTAGGGGAACACGTGAGGCAGTCCGGATCGCTCGTGGCCCCGGACAGGCTGAGGTTCGACTTCACCCACTTCGCGGGCACCTCCTCCGATGAGCTCGAGGCCGTGGAGAAGCTCGTGAACGGTTGGATAAGGGAGGACTTATCCGTCAGGACCGAGGAGATGCTCCTCCAGGATGCTATAAGGGCCGGGGCGATAGCGATATTCGGGGAGAAGTACGGGGAGGTCGTGAGGGTCGTGGAGGTCGAAGGGGTGAGCAAGGAGCTCTGTGGAGGGACCCACGTAGCAAGGACAGGGGAGATAGGGTTCTTCAGGATAGAGTCCGAGGGGAGCGTGGCTGCAGGCATCAGGAGGATAGAGGCCCTGACGGGTGAGGGGGCAGAAAGGGCGGACAGGGAGGACAGAAGGCTCCTTTCGGAACTCGGCGCCCTCCTGAACGCATCCGGAAGGGAGATCTTAGGAAGGGTGGAGGAACTTCTGGAAAGGACCAGGAGGCTGGAGAAGGAGGTAAGCGGCCTGAAGAGGAGGGATGCCCTGAGCAGGGTGAGGGAGGTCGTATCGGGCGCTGTGGAGGTGGAAGGGTTGAAGGTGGTGGCGGAGAAGGTGGAGGCCCCCGACCCTGAGGTCCTAAGGGAGATGGCGGACAGGCTCAGGGACGCCCTCGGGGAGGGGGTCGGGGTCCTGGGGACGGACGCGAACGGGAAGGCCCTGCTAGTGGCCGTGGCGACCGAGGACGCCGTATCCCGTGGGGTCAGGGCCGACGTGCTCGTGAGGGAGGTGGCGAAGCTCGTGGGAGGGGGGGGAGGCGGTAGGCCCCACCTCGCCCAGGCCGGGGGGAAGAGGCCGGAGAGGCTCGGGGAGGCGCTGACGAAGGTTCCGGAGATGGTCAGGAGGATGTTGGAAGGGGGGAAAGATGGATAGGGCCTTAGTATACCTGAAGGAAGCCCTGAAGATCCTTGAAGCCATAAGGAAGGAGGAACTTCCCAAGCTCGTGGACGTAGCCCGTGAGGCCACGGAAAGGAGTAAGGCCGGCGGCAAGCTCGTCTCCCACATAATCTGGGGACATATGGTGGTGGACGAGACCCGAGCTGACCGTCCCGGCCAGCCGGGGGTGTTGCCTCAATGGGGCTGGGACGCGAGGGATAGGTACTGCGAACTCTGCGAGGGCGATGCGGTCCTCACCAACGAAGTCCACAGGGAGGTGAAGGAGGCCAGGGAGAGGGGTGCCTACGTAGCTGGCTTCTCCGTCCCGTACCTCCCCAACAAGTTCGCCCCTCCGGGGACGTTAGTGGCGCAGGAGGACCCCGAAATTCTCAGCATAGAGGAGGTCTCCGATGTAGTGCTTTACTGCCATGTGCCCTACGAGAACGGCCTCGTCCGCTTCCCCGAGATTCCGCAAGTTCCCGTATGTCCGGGTTCAGCGGTGGCCCAGGTGAGCTTCTACTGGATGGCCTCCGCCGAGGTAGCGTACCGGCTCTCCGATGGAGAGCTGGGAAGGTCCCCGGCCGAGGAATATATAAGCGTGGCGATGGAAAGGGTACGGAGGTCCGAGGAGAACTTGCAGACCATAAGGGAAGCGGCCTCCGGGATGGCCGAGAGGGTCATCCGAGGTGGGAGGTTCTGGGTGTATCAGAAGGGAAGGGCCCTGGTAGGTGAGGCCTGTGGGAGGGCGTCCGGGCTTATGGCCCCTAAGCCCCTGGACAGGAAGGCGTGGAAGGCGGGGGACGTCGTGGTAGTTGGTGCCGAACTTCCCGACGAGCCGGAGGACCTCGATGTGATGAGGGAGGCCCGGGACCTCGGAGCGTACTCGGTGGCGATAGGGCCTGAGGGGGAAACCCTCTCCTTGGCGGACGCCGCTCTGAGGGACTTCGGATGGGAGGGGGTCGTGGAGGTTCCTGGACATCCCCGACCTGTCTGTCCTACGAGCGGGCTTATAAACGCCGTCCTCCTGTGGATGCTCACGGCACAGTTCGTAGAGGAAACTATAAAGCGTGGGGAGGTTCCCGCCGTGTACATGGGGGTCCACCTCAAGGGAGGAAGGGAACACAACGAGAAGGTGAAGGGGTTATTTGAAAGGAGGGGATATTAGCCCCTATGGGAAGGGTTCATAGGTACCTCCTCTCCGTGATGAGGGACAAGGGTGCGGGGTACCTCGTGCTTCTGGACCCCGACAGGCTTGACCCCCGAAAGATCAAGGACGTCGGTAGAGCGTGCCAGGAGGGTGGGGCGGACGCACTGCTTGTGGGAAGCAGCCTGCTTCTGGGGGACACCTTGGACAGGGTGGTGTGGGACCTCAAGGAGGTCGTGGACATACCGGTCATACTTTTTCCCGGCAGCTCCGACCAGCTCTCCGCAGGTGCGGACGCTGTACTGTTCCTGAGCCTGGTGAGCGGAAGGAACCCGGAGCTCCTCATAGGCCAGCAGGTGAGGGCGGCACCTAAGATTCGAGCCTTCGGCCTTGAGCCCATATCTACTGCCTACATCCTCGTCGAAGGGGGAACCCTGTCCACAGTGGAATACATGAGCAACACCAGGCCCATACCGAGGGATAAGGTGGATGTGGCCATGGCGCACGCTTTGGCGGCCGAATACCTCGGGATGAGGATGGTGTACCTGGAGGCGGGAAGTGGGGCGAGGCTCTCCGTCCCGGAGGAGATGGTGAGGGGGGTTGCAGGGTACGTTGGCCTCCCTGTCGTGGTGGGAGGGGGGATAAGGGACCCCAAGGTCGCCCGCCGGAAGGTCGAGGCCGGGGCTTCCTTCGTCGTAACTGGAAACGTGTTGGAGGACGGTAAGCTCACCCCCGAGAGGGTGAAGGCCTTCGCGGATGCTGTGCACTTGGGGGGAAGATGATAGATATGCACTGTCACCTCCTTCCTGGGGTCGACGATGGCCCGAGGGATTGGGACGAAAGCCTGGCCCTCGTGCGCCAGGGGGCGGAGGACGGGATAAGGGCGGCCTTAGTCACGCCGCACCTGGGAGAACTGGACCCCGAACGTGCCGAGGTTGTAAAGAGGAAGTTCTCCGAGCTTGTCGGGAGGGTGAGGGAGGAAGGTATAAATATGAGGCTGATCCTTGGGGCCGAGGTAGCGTTCGGCCTCGGGCTCGAGAGGCTCAATGAGTTCGGGGTAGGAACGTTCGGAGGGAGGTACTTCCTCTTAGAGCTCCTTCCCCTCGGCTTCGTCTCCCCGAGCTTGGAGGAAGTGCTGTTCAACCTGCAATTAAAGGGCCTCCGCCCGGTCCTCGCCCACATAGAGAGGTACCCGGGCCTCGTGGACGACACGGAACGGCTGGAGAAGTTGGTCAGGATGCGAGCGCTCCTTCAGGTGAACGCGGAAGCGTTCCTGAGGAAACAGGCCAAGACCGCCCTCAAGCTCGCCAGGATGAGGTTGGTGCACATCGTAGGAAGCGACGCCCACGATCCTCGCTCCAGGCCGATGAGGATGGCGGAGGCGTACAGGGTCGTGAAGTGGGAACTCGGAGCGAGGACGGCCGAAAGGATATTTGAAGAGGTCCCAGAGGCCCTGCTTTCAGGGAAGGATGTCGACTTAGAACCCGTAGCGAAGGAGGAGAAAATATTCAGGAGGATAGTTCATAGGCTCAGGGGGACCTGATGGAGAGGACCTTCGTGATGATAAAGCCCGACGGCGTGAGGAGGGGTCTGGTGGGAAGGATAATAAGTAGGCTGGAGGATGTAGGACTTAAGCTTGTGGGAATCAAAATTCTCAGGGCGGACGAGGAGCTCGTGAGGGAACACTATCCGGACGATCCCGAGTGGTTGGAGGCCGTGGGGAAGAAGACCTTAACAACGTATAAGGACTACGGCATGGACCCCCTGGAGCGGATAGGGACCGACGACCCGGTCCAGATAGGGAGGTTGGTGAGGGAGAAGCTCGTGGAATTTATAACTTCCGGACCCGTCGTGGCCATGGTCTGGGAGGGTAACCATGCTATAGAGGTAGTGAGGAAGCTCGTCGGGAACACCGTACCCCTGTTCGCACAGCCGGGGACGATAAGGGGGGACCTCTCAGCCGACTCGCCGGACCTGGCCGACCGTGAGGGAAGGCCGGTCTACAACCTCGTACACGCCTCCGGCGACCCGGAGGAGGCGGAGAGGGAAGTAAGGTTGTGGTTCAGGGATGAGGAACTTTGTGCTTAGAAAGGGGACGAGATGAAGGTGAAGCTCGCCTTCATAGGGTGCGGGGGGATAACCCGTTCCCACCTGGAGCAAGGGTTGAAGGAATTCGAGGACGTTCAGTTCGTGGGGTGGTGCGACGTAAACGAGAAGGCGGCCATCGCCCGCAGGGAACAGGCAGGAGGCCGGGGGGAAGTTTACACCGACGCCCGAAGGATGTTGGATGAGGCCAAGCCGGATGCCGTGTACATAATGCTACCCCCCTTCGCCCACGGGCCTGCAGAACAGCTCGCAATAGAGCGTGGGATTCCGTTCTTCGTGGAGAAGCCTGTGGCGAAGGACCTCGATACTGCCCTGAGGGTAGCCGAGGGAGTCGAAAGGCATAACCTCATCACGTCAGTAGGATACATGAACCGCTACCGGAGGTCGGTCCGGAGGGTCAGGGAATTGCTGGAGGGACGGAAGCCAGTTATTATGCACGGGGGTTGGCTCGGAGGAGGACCCGCTAAGTACGAAGGGATCTGGAGGTGGTGGGTCCAGAAGGACAAGTCCGGCGGACAGTTCTTGGAGCAGACCACCCACACGATAGACTTGGCCCGCCACCTCTTCGGCGAGGTCGAGGAGATATACGCGGTCCCCGTAAGGGACCGCCTTCCGAGGCCGGACTTCTTCACCATAGAGGACGCCTCCATGGTCCAGATGTCCTTCGTTAACGGAGCTGCCGCTAACCTCTACAGCTCCTGCTGCACCTCCGTGGGAGGAGGGATCTCCCTAACACTATGGGCCACCGATATGAAGGCGGAGTTCACGGGATGGGAGCACAGCGTCAGGATATACCTTCCGGGCGACGAGCAGATAACCATACCCGGGGAGCCCAACGTCTTCGCCCTCGAGGACCGAGCCTTCATAGACTCTGTTAAGGCGGGCGAGGACAGGGGAATTCTGGCCACATACGAGGACGGACTTAAGGCCGTGGCCATAGCCTGCGCTGCTGACGAATCCATGCGGACGGGCAAGGCGGTGGAGGTGAAAGTCTAAGCTTTCTCAACATCCTGTCAGCCTCTGGCCAGGATTGAGAGGATCGATATTCGACATCAAGCGGT
>DTYS01000214.1 GCA_012961755.1 Candidatus Latescibacterota bacterium | reverse complement strand
CTCGCAGGTGGAAGGCCCGTGCTCGTCCGCCCGGACCGGGAACTCAAGCTCACGCCGGAGTCACTTAAGGAGGCGCTCTCCTCGAGGACGAGGGCGGTCATCCTCAACAGTCCCTGTAACCCTTCAGGCGTCGTGTACACCGAAGAGGAGCTGAGGACCTTGGGCGAGGTGGTGGTCGGGGCCGGGGTCTGGGTCATATCGGACGAGATATACGAGAAGCTCGTATACGATGGACAGAGGCACCTCTCGATAGCCTCCGTGGTCCCGGAGCTTAAAGAGCGCACTATTGTGGTCAACGGGGTTTCCAAGGCATACGCCATGACCGGGTGGAGGATAGGTTACGCCGCGGGGCCGGAGGAGGTCATATCGGCAATGGGGAAGGTCCAAAGCCAGGAGACCTCGAACCCTAACTCCATAGCCCAGGCAGCTGCTCTGGCCGCGCTCAGGGGGCCTCAGGACTGCGTGGAGGAGATGGTCGGGGCCTTCGACGAACGAAGGCGCTACGTAGTGGGTAGGCTTAAGGCCATGCCTGGGGTATCCTGTCCCGTGCCCAAAGGGGCGTTCTACGTCTTCCCCGACGTGTCCGAACTTGGGAAGGACTCAGTTAAACTTTGCAACTGGATATTGGGGGAGCTCGAGGTCGCCTGCGTTCCGGGAGCTGGGTTCGGGATGGACGGGAGGATAAGGATCTCCTACGCTGCTGGGATGGAGGCGCTCATGGAGGCTATGGACAGGTTGGAGGAAGGGTTCCGTAAGCTCGGGGAGGGGGGATGAGGAAACTGAGGATAGCCTTCCCAAAGGGGAGCCTTCAGGAGTCGACCATAAGCCTGTTCAAGAAGGCAGGGTACAGGATAAGGGTGGGACACAGGTCCTACGTCCCTTCGATAGACGACCCCGAGCTTGAGGGGCTCCTCATAAGGGCTCAGGAGATACCGAGGTACGTGTCTCAGGGTGCCCTGGATGTGGGGCTTACCGGCTGGGATTGGATATTGGAAAGCGGCGTTGACCTCGTGGAGGTAGCAGAATTGGTCTACGCCAAGGAAGGGTTCAGGCCCGTCAGGTGGGTGGTGGCGGTCCCCGAGGACTCCCCCATAGAGAGGGTGGAGGACCTTCAAGGCAAGAGGATAGCCACCGAGCTCGTGGAGGTGACGAAAAAGTTCCTGAGGGAGAGAGGGATAGAGGCCCACGTGGAGTTCTCGTGGGGGGCGACCGAGGTTAAGCCTCCGGAGCTCGCGGACGCCATAGTAGAACTCACCGAGACCGGAACCTCCCTCAGTGCCAACAGGCTGAGGATAGTCGAGACCGTGCTCGAGTCCACCACCAGGTTCGTTATGAACCGGCGGGCATATGAAGACAGCTGGAAGAGGGAAAAAGCCGAGAACTTAGCAATGTTACTTAAAGGAGCTCTAGAGGCAGAGTCCAAGGTTGGACTTAAGATGAATGTACCGAAGAAAAAATTGGAGGAGGTCGTCTCCCTCCTCCCCGCCCTGCACACCCCCACGGTCTCGGACCAGACCGACCCGGACTGGGTGGCGGTGGAGGTTGTACTGGAGGAGAAGGTAGCGAGGGACTTGATACCTAAGCTCAAGAGGGCCGAGGCACAGGGGATAATAGAATATCCCCTTAACAAGGTCGTGCCTTAGGAGGAGACCTATGGAATACATAATGTTCACCAAACACCTGCTCGGATACGACATCTCCAGGATAGCCAGAGACTTGAAGCGCATAGGGATGACTGGCGTGGACCTCTGCGTGAGGCCGGGGTACCCCGTGAACCCCGACAACTGCCTCGAGAAGCTTCCCGAGGCAGTGAAGATATTTGGGGACGAAGGCCTCTCCGTGCCGTTGGTGACGGCGCCCGGGGACATGACGGAGCCGGACGGGACCGCCCGGAGGATGTACGAGGCCTGCGGGAGGGCGGGGGTGAGGTTCATAAAGATAGGGTATTGGACCTTGAAGGACGGGGACTACTGGGGGATGCTGAAGGATTGCCATAGGAAGCTCGAGTGGTTCCGGAAGCTCTCGGAGGAAACCGGGGTGGTCACAGTGGTCCACAACCATTCCGGAGGTACTATGGGCCTCAACATGGGCTACGCTGTGAGGCTCGTGGAGGGGATGGACCCGCGATACGTCGGGATATTCGCAGATGTGGGACACCTTTCGCTGGTGGGCGGGAGGCTCCCCTTCGAACTTTCGGTTGGATGGGATTACATAAAGCTCCTCGCCCTCAAGGACCTCGTATGGCAGAAACCTCACGGGGACCTTAAGGGGGAGAGGAGGGCTGTCGTTGTGCCCATGGGCTACGGGCTGGTGGAGTGGGGGGTACTCGTGAGGGAGCTTAAGGCACGGGGGTACGATGGCATCCTGGATTTCCACAGCGAGTACGGTGGATATCCCCCCGAGGCGGTACTGGCACAGGCGGAGTCGGACCTTAAAAGGTTCAGGGAACTCTGGCAGGAGGTTTGATATGTGGGCCTTAGCCCTTCTGGTCCCCATCTGGACGGGCCTAGGGCTTTCCGTTGAACGCTACGAACGCAAAACTATATCCTACGTCGATTTCGTCTGGAGGGCCACCCCTCAGGCGAGGAGGATGACGGACGAGCAGGCCGGGATGCTGTTGGAGGCCCTCAAAAGACATATAGTCGAGGAGATGCCAAGGTTCGACTACGAGCCCCTACCTCGTGCCATCACCGAAAGGTTCGTGGAGGAGGCCGGAGCCGAGGACAGCCTCTCCGTAGGGGAGGTGGGAGAGATCCTTACCGAGACCGTGGCCCCCACCATAATGCGGATCCTGGACCTGAAGAAGGAGATGAAGGCCAAGGGGTTGGTCTCGGAGGAGGAAAGGAGGTCCTTCGTGGTCCGCAAGGCCAAGGAGCTGGGGATCACGGCAGAGCACTTGGAGGAGGTGATGAACTCGGCCTACCTCTTCCTTCCGGTGGTGACGGGATACGAGCGAAAGGTCAAGGAGGAGAAGGACAAGAAGACGGTCTCGTACTCCCTGAGGGGTGGACTGGCCTGGTTCCACTTGAGGG
>DTYS01000213.1 GCA_012961755.1 Candidatus Latescibacterota bacterium | reverse complement strand
GTGAGTTCTCTGAACCCCATCGCTTCCTCCTTGGAAACTCTCTCATCAAAGTAAACCCTCGCCCCGAATTTTGCAACAAATTCATGGTCCGGGAGAGGACCGAACTCGTGGTGGCGGGGAACCACGACTGGGCAGCGGTAGGAAGGACCGACATCTCCTACTTCAACCCTTACGCAAGGGCGGCCGTCCTCTGGACCAGGGAGAAGCTCGGCCACAGGAAGTATGTGGAGCTATATCTTCTCCATCATCCAGGCAGCCTACTATCTATCCAAACTTCGACACAGCTTCTGCTTCGTGGGCCACTCCCACGTCCCGGTCGCGTTCGTATCGCACGGCGATGAGGTCTCCTGGATCCCTGGTCCCTCCTTCAAGGTGCGTGTAGAACGGAACCTCAAGTACCTCATAAACGTGGGAAGTGTAGGACAACCGAGGGACGGGGACAACAGGGCAGCTTACGCCCTGTTGGACCTTGAGGAGGGAACGATCGAGGTGAGGAGAGTGCCTTACGATGTGACCACGGCCCAACGGAAGGTCCTCAAGGCCGGCCTCCCCGAGCTCCTGGCCGAGAGGCTGGCGTACGGACGATAGCAGGTACCCAGGGTTATCTTCTATAATCGAATATCGTGGTAGCCCTCCTACACCTAGGGCAAAGGACCCTTATCCTGTCCGGGCGGGCCATAGGTGCCCCCTCCTTCGGTACCTCCGCGGCCCTGCCTAGGTCCTGAAGCAGGGAGAGCATAAGGGTTGGGTTGGTGAAGGCCTTGGACCCCAACTTCCTAGCCACCCAAAGTATGTGGTCCCTCGCCCCTATCACCGCCCCGCAGAACTCGCAGAGCACGAGCTCCTTCTCCACGGTCTCGGTCAGCTCGGACCTGTCGAGTGTGGCGAGGTCGTATTCGTCCGTAAGGACCGTGCCTTCCTGGGTTATGCAATGTGCCTGACATTCCCCGCAGAATATGCACCTGTCCAAGCGTATGTTTATCTTCCTCGTGCCCCTCCCATCCTCCACCGCATCCTCGATCTCCCTAGCTTCAGGGGGGCACACGTACACACAGGCCCCGCATCCTACGCACTTGTCCTCGTCGAATACCGGCTTCCCCCTGTACCTCGGGAAGGCGGGGGAAGGCTCCTTAGGGTACTTTATGGTGTACGGCCCCCTGAACAGGGCCCTCATCGCCTCTCCGAGCTCCCTCAGCTTAGGCTTCCTCATGTACCTCCCCTCCCTCCTTATCCTCCCTGTATTTATCCCCCACGCTCCCCTCCCACAGCGGAACCCCGGACCTGTGGGAACCCCTCGCCAGGGCATGCGCGCCCGTGGGTGAGGTAAGGAGTATGAAAACGGCGCATATTATGGCCTTCACACCTATCGCATCAAGGCCCGTATAGAACGCCACACCTATAAGTATCATGCATGTCCCTAACGTCACGCACTTCGTGGCGGCCTGCAGCCTGTTGTATATGTCCGGAAGCCTCACCAGGCCTATGCATCCGAATAAGTCGAAGACAACCCCGACGGATATGAGAACGAGCCCTATCTCACTCATCGAACCCCCGTCCTTCTAAGTACTTAGCCAATGCAACGGTGCCCAGGAAGCTCAGGAGGGCCCAGGCTATGGCTATGTTGAGGAAGAAGTCCCTCCCCTCAATTATCCCCAGGAGCGCGCAGAAGCCCACGACCAAGGTCCCGAATATGTCTATCGCCACCGTCCTGTCGGGAGGGGTCGGCCCCGCACCCACCCTGTAAAGGCACATTAGACCACTTAAGGCCAAGATGGAGAAGAACATCCACCATATCATTATTCGAATACCTCCTTGAGTATCCTCTCGAACCTACTTACTATAATCCTCGTCTGCTCTTCTGGGTCATGGGTGCTGACGTTTATCCAGTGAACGTACAGGAAGTCCCCAACCACATCTACGGTGAGGGTGCCGGGAGTGAGGGTTATGGAATTGGCCAGCATCGTCTTCGATATTTCCCTCTTAAGGTTCGTCCTGACCTTAACTATCCCAGGCCTTATGGGAACCTCGGGATGCAGGACCCTGTAAGCCACATCGAGGTTCGCCCTGAGCATGTGCCAGAAGAAGACGGGGATGTAATAAAGGAACCAGATGTAACGCTTTGGATGGAAGGGCCTTGAAGGAGGAAGCTCCACGAGGATGTCCCTCGTAAGGTATGTGGACAGGGCGGCCACGGCAAGCCCCGCCAGGACCTCCTGAGGGTCCAGGGACCAAGTGAGCAGGAGCCATACCACGAAGGCAGCTAAGTATGTGACGAATATCTTCATCTACCCTCCCAGGACGAGATCTATGTAATCCCCGGCCCTAAGCAGAACATCCGTCGCAGGGCCCAAGAGCAGGGGCTTCAGCACTGGATAGAGGAGGCCCAAGGAGAGGCAGCACACGGCCAGAAGCACGAGGGGTATCCCCATAAGGGCGGGGGCCTCCCTTATCCCCTTTAGGGCCTCGGGGAGATCCCCGAATATGGAGTGCCTCATAAGCCTGAGGTAATAGGTCAAAGTGAGGAAGCTTAAGAGGACCACAACGGCAGCTATGGCATAGTGCCCGGCCTGCACTGCAGCTACGATTATTATGAGCTTGCTCCAGAAGCCGTTGAAGGGAGGTATCCCGGAGATCGAGAGCGAGCCCACAGAACACGTGGTCCCCGTCAAAGGCATGCCCCTTATGAGCCCTCCCATCTTCCCCATATCCCTTGTCCCGGTCCCGTGCTCTATCGCCCCGGAGCAGAGGAACAGGAGGCCCTTGAACGTGGCGTGGTTGAGCAGGTGGAAGAGGGCGCCGAGGACCCCCAGGGGAGTACCTATCCCCAGGCCCAGCATCACATACCCCATCTGGCTTATGCTGCTGTAAGCCAGAAGCCTCTTGAAATCCCACTGTCCCACGGCGAGGAGCGCTCCCACCACCATGGAGAGCAGGCCCAGGGCCATGAAGACCGTCGATGTCAGGCCGTCCATCCCGAAGACCACGTAGAAGAACCTCGCTATCGCATACATCCCTATGGCCTTTATAAGGACCCCGGAAAGCATGGCCGAGATGGGAGCCGGCGCGGCAGGATGTGCGTCCGGAAGCCACGCGTGGAAGGGGACCATGCCAGCCTTGAGCCCGAAGCCCATGAGGAACAGAGCCGACGCGAACAATATCGCAGGGCTCATCCCGTCCCTGTCTACGATTCTAGCCAAGTGGGCCATGTTCAACGTCCCCGTCCTGCCGTAGAGTATCCCCACGCCGAAGAGGACAAATGTCGACGCCACGCATCCCATTATCATGTACTTGAAGGATGCCTCGAGCTCCTCCGCCTCCGTCCCGAAGGCCACTAAGGCGTAAGAAGCTATAGAAGCTATCTCCAAGAACACGTATAGGTTGAACATGTCGCCTGTGAGCACGACCCCGTTCATCCCGGCGACCATGAGCATGAAGAGCGAATAGTACCTCGACTTGGATGTATACTTCTCCATGTAGGGGATGGAGAACAAAGTCGCGCAGAATGCGATCGAAGAGATCACTATAAGAAGAAGCACGCTGAGGCCGTCCGCCACCAAGTTTATCCCCAACGGAGGCCTCCACCCTCCCATGTAGTACGTGCTCGGTTCCCTCCCCACGAGCAGGAGCGACATGACCAAGAGGGCGAGCGTGGAGAGGTTCCCCAAGATGTCCGGGAAGCGCCTCCAGACCCTGACCAATATAGGTATAAGGAAGGCAGCCCCCAAAGGTATCGCCACCAAGAGCGGAAGTATCTGGTCCATGTGCGATCCTCCGAGCGAAGCGCTGATCTATCCCTTGAGCCTCTTCATCTCCGACTCGTCCAAGGTCCCGTACTTCTCGTAGAGCCTGAGCACGAGGGCGACAAGGAGGGCCATCACCCCGAGGCCTATAACTATCGAGGTCACGGTGAGGGCCTGGGGGAGCGGGTCGACGGAGCTCGAGGCGAACTCCTTCAGGTCCATCCCCTTACCCAATATAGGTGGCACACCCTTCGTCCTGTAACCCAAGAGGATGAGGAAGAGGTTTATGGCATATTCGGTTATCGCAACACCTATGACTATCTTTATGAGGTTCCTCCGGGCGACTATCGCGTAGAGCCCTATGAGCAGCATCACAGTTGCGAAGAGGTAAGGTATCATCTTATCCCCCGGACATATCCTCGGGAGGTTCCCCTCCAGGGGGGTAGAACCTCCTGTATATCGAAAGGGCCGCCAGGACGGCGAAGAGCGAGACCCCGACCTTTACACTTATTGATATGTTACAAAGCGGCATGGTCCCCGCGCTCACCAGGCGGAAAGGCTCCCCCTTGCCGAGGAAGTTGAGGAAGAAGTATCCGGCAGTAAGACCCAGAAGAGCTATCGCCCAGAACCCCAAAGCTCCGAGGCAGTCCAGGACCGAGGCCCTCCCCTCCGGAAGCTTCCTCAGGGGAACTTCCCTTCCGAAAGCGAGCATGAGGAGCATGACCCCTAAGGCCAATATAACACCTCCGGGGAACCCACCTCCTGGAGTTATGTGGCCGTAGACGACGATATATGCGCTGTACAGGAATATGAAGGTGGTCACCACCCTTGCGATCGTCCGGACTATTAGGCTCATGCCCTTCATCTTCTTCCCCTCCTCCTCAGCACAGCCAACGCGCCGAGGATGGACACGAACAGGACCGTCGCCTCCCCCAAAGTGTCGTAAGCCCTGAAGTCCAGGAGCACAGAGGTCACGAAGTTGACGGCCCTGGTCATGGTGAGCCCCTCCTTGAGATATTCCTGGGATACCGTCATGAGGGGATGGCCGAAGGGAGGCAGGTCCTCGAAGGCCCTGTAGGCGAGGACCATGAACACACCGAAGAATATGAGGATCGTCGCGACCGCGAAGCTCTCTATATATTTGTAGATCGTGGTATCGTCCCTCTGGACCGTGGCCCTGAGGAGTATTATCAGACAGAGGGTCTCCACCACGACCTGGACTATGGCTATGTCCGGAGCACCCAGGAAAAGGAAGATCACGCTGAGGCATATCCCGACTATCCCGACCGAGACCACGGCTGAAAGCAGGTCCTTTATCTCGACGGCTATTATACAGCCTATAACCATAAACCCCAACAAAGTATATAACAGAACCTCCATGGCCTCACCCTCTGACCAAGATTATCAAGAGCAGGAGCAGCCCTAAGATGCACCAGGAAAGGTACGTGGACATGACGCCGTTGTGAACGGCCCTGAGTGCCCTGACTAAAGCTCCCCAGTACCTGCCGAAGAGCCCATAGAGGTCGAAAACCCCCTTCTCCCCCTCCCTGTAGGGCCCCCTAAGGAGCCTGAGCTCCCTCACGGTATCGTAGAACCCCGTGCC
>DTYS01000212.1 GCA_012961755.1 Candidatus Latescibacterota bacterium | reverse complement strand
GTCACCGTCCAGACCTATCCCCCTCCCTAAGGCCACGGCGTACCTGCTCACCCTCTCGGTGTGCCTTTCGGTATACGCGTCCTTAGCTTCGACCGCGTTCGCCAGGGCAAAGAGCACGTTTTCGACGTCCTCCAACCTCTCGTTCAGCTTCTTAGCCCTCAAAAGCGAGCGCACCCTCGCCCCGAGCTCCGCGAAGTGGAAGGGCTTGTTGAGCACATCGTCCGCCCCCGCCTCTATCCCCCTGACCTTATCCTCCAGGTCCGTGAGCCCGGTGACTATAACTATAGGGATAAGTCTCGTAGATTTCTGGGACTTAAGCCTCCTACAGACCTCTATGCCGTCCATGCGGGGCATGACCACGTCCAAAAGGATCAGGTCCGGCGGGTCGTCCCGGACCTTTTCCAGCGCCTCGGACCCGTCGCGCGCCAGTTCCACCTCGTAGCCGTTCTCCGCCAGGAACCGTCCGAGCACCTTCAAAACGCCAGGATCGTCGTCCACAACCAGAACCTTCTGTCTTCCCGAGAGCGTCATCCCCCGTCCCCTTCCGCCGTGCTCCTCTCCACGTCCACCATCGGGAACCCCTCCACAAGTTCTGTTGTAGCTATCCTTGTGACCTTCATAAGCTTGGAGACGATATAACCTATCCTCCTGGCCGCCCGTTCCACGGTCTCCAGGTCCTTGCGCACATCCTCCGATAGCCCCCCCTTCATGAGCAACAGTTCGACCTTCCCACAGATGATGGCCAATGGGTTGTTTATCTCGTGGTTCAGGGCCCGCACGGTCTGGGTCACGGCCTCCAAGCGTACCTTCTCCTGTTCCAACTCGCGCTGTGAGGTCAGATCCGTTATGACCACGACCTTCCCCTCCACCTTACCCCCCTCCCCCCTGAACATCCCCAGGTTGACCAGGAACACCGAGGACCTTCCATCGCGCTGGACGGTCACCTCCCTTGCCCCCTCCTCCTCGGAAGCGAAGACCTCCGAAAGCCCTTCCGGGGACGGGAGGACCTCCCCGTAGGGCCTCCCCCGGACCTCCTCCGGCCTTAGTCCGAGGAGCTCGGCCGCCACCCTGTTTATCTCCTCCACCCTGCCGTCCGAGGTCAGGACCAAGATCCCGACCGGTGCGGTATCCAAGATCTTCTGGAGCCGGGAGTTGAGACGTTCAAGCTCCTCGTTCTGCCTCCTGCGCTGTTCGTTGAGCTCCGCCAAGGACTTGGCTTCCACAGCGTAGGCCGCAAACATGAGCAAGGCCCTCAGCCTCTTCTTCTCCTCCTCCAGCACCTCCTCCCCCTCCTCGGGGAGTAAGGGGGTGTTGCCTAAGGCCTCCAGATACCTCTCGTACTCCTCCAGAAGTATCTGGAGGAGCTGCTGGGGTTCGTCCAAGTGTCTCAAGATCCTTATCCCGAAATCGTAATGGTTCAGAAGGTCGCCCAAGTCCGGCACGACCTCGCGCAGCTCCTCCTCCCATTCCTTCAAGGACTTGGCCGGCATACCTCACCCCCTAAAGCAGGTTGGACAGTACGCTCGTCTCAAGGTACCGGAAATCTATCGGCTTGGTTATGTAGTCCGAAGCCCCATACTTCAGAAGGGCCCTCCCGATATCCTCGTCCGTAACTCCCGTGACCATTATGACCTTGACGTCGGGGTCCATCTCCTTGAAGCGCCTCAGAAGCTGAACTCCGTCCATGCCCGGCATGCGGATGTCCAGTAGCACAAGGTCCGGACGTTCCCTCTCCGCCAAAGCCAGGGCCTCCTCCCCCGAGGTGGCGTACTCGGTTTCGTAACCAAGGTTCCGAAGGAAGCCCTGAAGGACCTTACAGATCTCAACCTCATCGTCCACGATGAGTATCTTGGCCATAACCGCCCTCCTGTGATGCCGAGGCTACCCCATCCTTATCTCCCAATCGTAGGGGATCTGGTCGGTATCGTAGGGGAGCCTATGTTCGTCCGGGCTCTCGTAGTTGTAGGGCCTGCTTACGACGTTTATCACCATGGCCTCCGACTCGGAGATACACTTCCAGCCGTGGTAAACACCCGCTGGGACGTGCACAAGGAGGGGGTTGTGTTCCCCGATGAAGAACTCGTCCACCTCCCCCTCGGTCGGGGAGTCCTCCCTCGGGTCGTAGAGGGCGAGCTTCAACATCCCCTTGATCACCGTTATGTTGTCCTCCTGAAACTTATGCATATGCCAGGCCTTTATGACCTTAGGATATGTGGTCGTCATGTAGACCTGGCCGAACTGGGTGAACATCGGATCGTCGCACCTTAGTATCTCCATAACCCTTCCCCTCTCGTCGGGGATAACCCTTAGCCTCTTGACCTGCACGCCCTCTATCATAGGTCCCCCCTTTCCGCCCGTTACAGCTGATTATAACACTTATCCTCCTGAGATGCAAGTGGGGCGTACGCCCTACCTGTCCGTCAGGAACTTCTCCGGGTCCACCGCCTTCCCGTCTTCCCATACCTCGTAGTGCAGGTGAACCCCTGTGCTCCTACCGGTGCTGCCCAGGAGGGCTATCGCCTGGCCCTTCCTCACCTCCTGGCCCTTCCCCGCCAGGAGCTTGTCGCAGTGCCCGTAGACCGTCCTGTACCTCTTCCCGTGCTTCAAGACCACGCAGAGCCCCAGGTCCCCCATATCCCCCGCGAACGCTACGGTACCGTCCGCTGCAGCCCTGACAGTGTCCCCCCTGACCCCCGCGATGTCTATCCCTTCGTGCCCCTCCTCGAAGTGGCGGGATATCCAACCGGGAACGGGCCATATGGACGGACGGAAGCGAGCGATCCTCCTGGCAGCGGCTATGGCCTCGGGGATGAGGGAGGGCGAGACGGGCTCCTCCCCGGCCCTGGGACGGTGGAGGAGGACCACCTCCGAGCTATCCTCGAGCTCCCTCCCCCCCAAAGCTACGACCAAACGTCTCCTCACCTCCTGCACCTCGGCCAGGACCCTCGACAGCTCCCCGACCTTCCTGTTCTCCTCCCTGAGCCTCGCGTTCTCCTCGGCCAACCTCCTCGCCCTCGTCCCCTGCTTGAACGCCCACCAGTACCCCCCGAGGCCTGCCGAGGCAAAAACGAGCAACGATACGATAAGGGCTAAGAACTTCCTCCAGCTCACCTTGATCCTTACGACGGGCCTGCCGTCCTCCGGCACGAGGATTATGCAGAGCTTCCCTCCCATATCATCGACCTTTCAAGAAGACCTTCACAGCCTCTACGACTATCCCGACCTCCAAGGCCAACACCGCCCCACCTATGAACGCCAGCCCGTACTGCCCCCTGGATATGAACCCTCCGAACTCGTGCACCGTGGCCCATCCGGTCATCGCCATTATGAAGAGCATCGGCAACAAGGTGTACTGAAGGGACCTGACCTTCTTGAAGAGGTACGCCGAGATCACCAAGAGAGCGAGCCCGGCCAGAAGCTGGTTGGAGGTCCCGAAGAGGGGCCAGAGCACCATCCCCCCCTTCCCACCTCCCTTAGCAAGGGCCAGGGCCAAGGCCGAGCCCACGGCCAGGAGCGTCGCGGGATGCCTCTTCGAAAGCAGGGGGACCCTGTACGCCGACGCCAGCTCTGTTATCACGTACCTCTGGATCCTCGTGGCCGTGTCCAAGGTCGTGGCGGCGAAGCTCACCACGACCACGGCCAATATTCCCGTCCCGAGTTTATGAGGTATTCCTAAAGCTCCCAAAAAGTTAGCTCCACCTTCCACGAAGGCGCCGAGCTTCGCCCCCAATCCCTTGGCCGCTGTCCAGCTTATATAGTGCTGGCTCCACGCTTCGGGGGAGCCTATTCCTGCAACGCAGGCCAATATGACCAGGACCGCCAGGGCTCCCTCAGCCAGCATGGACCCGTATCCCACGAGCTGGACGTCCCTTTCGTTGTTCAACTGTTTGGAGGACGTCCCCGAGGCCACCAAACTGTGGAACCCGGATATCGCCCCGCAGGCCACTATCACGAAGAGGAACGGGAGTATGGGAGGAGCTCCCTCGGGATGTACGTTCAAGGAGGGGGCCACCACCTTCGGATGCATGAGGAGGAGCCCCAAGACCATAAGAACCATGGCCACGAAGAGCTCGTGGGAGTTTATGTAATCCCTCGGCTGGAGCAACCTGTGCACGGGGAGGGTGGAGGCGACGTAACAGTAGACCATAAGCACGACTATCCAGGTCGTAAGTTCCGAGCCGAATATCGGAGGGATGCGCAAGGGAAGGAGCGTGCCTAAGAATATCGTAAGGTACATTATCCCCAAGGCTATCAAGGACCAAACCTCCAACCTCCCCCTCTGGTGTATCATGTACCCCATCCATATGGCGAGCGGGACCTCGAGCCATATAGGCAGCACGGAGATCGGGTACATGGTGAACAGCAGGCCTATGACCAGCCCGAAGACCGCCAGCACCACCAATACCATGAACATTATGACCAGCAAGAACAGAGTCCTCGCCGCGGGGCTTATGACATCCCTTGCCACGTCCCCTATGCTCCTTCCCCCGTGCCTCGAGGAGGCGATCAGAGCCCCGAGGTCGTGCACGCCCCCTACGAATATCGCCCCTAGGACGACCCAGAGCAACGCGGGCACCCATCCCCATATCACGGCGATGGCGGGCCCGGCTATGGGGCCCACCCCGGCTATGGACGTGAAATGGTGGCCGAAGAGCACCGACCTCCTCGTGGGCACGAAGTCCACCCCATCGTTCATCTCGTGCGCGGGCGTCCTCCTCTTCGGGTCCACCCCGAAGAGCTTTCCCGCCAGGAAGCCTCCGTAGAACTTGTACGCGAGGGCGAACGCCCCGAACGCTAAGACGGCTATCAGGACAGCGCTCACCTCTCACCTCCTTCCAGTAAAGTCCTTGACAAAGTTCCTCTGGGATGTTATATTCCTATTGTCTAATTTATCTATCAATGGAGTATAAATTCGGCGGTATGCTTGCCCACATTTTAGCATATCTCTCTGTATTTGTCAAGACCTGAGGAAGATGAAACTTTCGACCAAGACGAGGTACGGAACTAGGGCCATCCTCGACCTCGCCGTGCACTACGGGGAGGGGCCCATCCTCGTCAAGGACATAGCCCGCAGACAGGGGATCTCCAAGAAGTACCTCGACCACATAATCACCGCCCTGAAGACGGCGGGCCTCGTCAAGAGCTTCAGGGGGGCGCACGGAGGGTACGTCCTCGCTAAGGACCCCTCCTCCATAAAGCTGTCCGAGGTGATCCAGGCCTTGGAGGGCCCCCTCGCCCCAGTGGACTGCGTGGACGATCCCTCGACCTGCCCCAGGTCCCCGTACTGCATCACCATAGAGGTATGGACGAGCATAAAGAGGGCAATATTTAATGTCTTGGATTCCTTCACCTTGCAGGATCTCGTGGATAAGCAGAAGAAGGCGATAGGATACGGAATATGAATTCTAAGCGAAAGGAGGCCCGGATGAGGAGGTACCTGAGCGTCGTGGTAGTGGGGACTTTCCTCCTCGCTTGTGGGAGGGGAAAGCTTACCCCCGGAGGGGCAGTAGTGGAAGTGTCCCCCGCCGAAGCCGTGAAGTTGATAAGGGCGGGGGGGATACTCGTGCTCGACGTGAGGACCATGGAAGAGTACAAACGGGGGCATATAAGTCCGTCCCTTCTGGTACCTTACCAGGAGGTCAGGGAGAACAGGGAGAAGATAGCCTCGTACGGCCTCCCGATCCTCGTCTACTGCCGCAGCGGCCGTCGTAGCTTGATAGCCGCCAATGAACTGGTCGAATTGGGCTTCAGGAAGGTCTACAACCTTAAGGGAGGTAAGAAGGCACTTTTGCTTTACTTGGACGAGCACCCGGAGTACAAGGACCTGTGGTGCACCGAGGGATGTCCCGGTATATGCAAGGGGGGATGCGGCTGTCCGGAGGACTGAGATGGCTACCGTCCAGGTGCTCCTGAAGCCCGACGGGAGGAAGCTGGAGGTCGAAGCCAAGGACGTGCGGGAGCTTCTGGGGAAGCTCGGTATCAGGGAGGGCTACGTGCTCGTGATAGATACGACCTCCAGCTTCCTCCTCACCCCGGACGAGAGGCTCTCCGAGGGCCAAAGGCTGGAGCTTCGCAGGGTCATATCCGGAGGCTAAGTTGAAGTGTAGGATGTGCGGGGGGAAGGCCGAGGTTCACCTCCGCTCACACAACATATCCCTCTGCAGGGAGGACTTCGTAAGGTTCTTCCACAGGAGGCTCCTCAGGACCGTAAATAGGTTCGGGATGTTCGGCCTTAGGGACAGGATACTTGTCGCGGTTTCCGGCGGCAAGGACAGCCTCGGGCTGCTCCATGCCCTTAAGAAACTGGGGTACAACGTCGAAGGTTACCACCTACACCTCGGAATAGATGGATACTCCGATCGTTCCTTAGAGAAGGTGGAGAAGTTCGCGCAGAGGGAGGGGTTGGAGGTCAAGGTGGAGCGGGCACAGGAGGTCTTGGGCTATACTATAGCGGAAGCCTCTCAGAGGCTCCACAGGCCCACATGCTCCATCTGCGGCACGGTGAAGCGTTACCTCTTCAACAGGGCCGCCCTGGACTACGACGTCCTCGCCACGGGACACAACCTGGACGATGAGGCCGCCACCCTCCTAGGGAACATCCTGCACTGGCAGGAGGGATACCTCGGACGTCAGGGGCCGGTCCTCGACGAGGATGAGGGCTTCAGCAAGAAGGTCAAGCCCCTCTCTTTCAACTCGGAATACGAGACGGCAGCGTACGCCTTCCTCGAAGGGATAGACTACGTCTTGGAAGAATGTCCCTACGCCCAGGGCGCCACGAGCATATTCTACAAGGGGATCCTCAACCGCATAGAGGAGGAGATGCCCGGGACGAAGATCCGCTTCCTGGACGGCTTCTACAGCTTCAGAGCGGAACACATAAGACCCGCCGAGGTCCCCCTCCGTCCCTGCTCCAGGTGCGGTTACCCAACCACGGGGGAGATCTGCAACTTCTGCAAGCTCAAGGCCAAACTCCTATCCGTGTAGGCTGCTGACTACTCCCCGTCGCTCTATCACTGCGCTATCACTTGGTATTCCCACGCCCTCGGGTTGCCGTACACCCCCACTCGGTACACGATTATGACGATGTTCCCGTCCACCTTGACTGTAAGGTCGGTCTCGGGTATCTGCGGCCCGAAGCCTCCTGCCTCCTCGGTGCTCTTAAGGTGGACCTTCACCTCCGTCCCCCCCTCTATGAGGTCCCTGGAGATCTCCTCCCTCCGGTGCGGCCCTACTTCGGTCTCGACGGTCCCGACCTCCTCGTCGAAGTAGGAGGCGATCACGGGGAACTCCGTGCGGTTGTCCAAGTATATCCTGCCGTCCTCCGGCACAGCGGGCCCCGCTGTGCCGCCCTTCCCACCGCATCCCGGGATCAGAGCTAAGCCCAAGGCCAGCATACATAGTACCTCATCTACGGGTCACCTCCTTTACCTCGATCTGCCCTTATCTCCTGAGCACGAGTACGCCGCTCACGATCAGGACCACGCCCAGGACCTTATCCCACGAGGGCCTCTCCCCCAGGAGGACCACGGCCAGGACGAAGGCGAACAGGGGGAAGGAGGAGGCGACCGGGACCACCCTCGACGCCTCCCCACACTTCAGGGCGAAGTAGTAGGCCAAGTGTCCCAGGAGCGATGCCACCACCCCCTCGGCAGCTATAAGCGCCCCGGACTTCGTGGTTAAGAGCGCCCCCACCTCGGGCAGCTTTCCGCTCAGACCTGCCCAGACCGCCAATATTCCCCCTATCACGAAGCTCCTGAGAACGAGGGCCACCTCAGGGTCGGCCCCGGCCAGCCCCATCTTACCGAGGGTGGGCGCGACACCCCAGAGGAGGGCTGCACCTAAGGCGAACAGGAAAGCCTTCATCCTCACCTCCCACCGAAAATATAACCTCCCCGTCCACGGCGTGCAAGAGAAATTTCTTGACAGGAGGGAAGAAGGAATGTACCTTCTTAGTTCAACGGATATCCAAGGGAGGAGAAATGCTGGCAGGGTGGGCGGTCAGTGAGATCACCCCTCCCGTGGGAGCGGAGCTTGCGGGGTACTTCCAGCCGAGGAAGTCCGAAGGGGTCCTGGACCCCCTCATGGCCACGGCCCTCTACGTGGCCGGTGAGGAGGAGGTCGGGATCGTCTCCTGCGACCTCATAGGGCTTCCGGAGGAAGTGGTCCGTAGGGCGAGGGGGAGGATAGAGGCCCTCACGGGGGTGTCCGGAGATAAAGTTATGATATCCGCGACCCACACCCACACGGGCCCTGTCGTCTTCCCCAAGCTCGGGTACAGGGTGGACGAGGGGTACCTCTCGTCCCTGGCCGACTCCGTAGCCCGGACCTTCGCGAAGGCCAAGGAGAACGCCGGGGAGGCGAGCCTGAGGCTCGCAAGGGGGAAGGTGGAGGGGATAAGCTTCAACAGGCGTTACCGCCTCAAGGACGGTACCGTCGTCACGAACCCCCCTAAGGACCGTCCGGACATCTTAGGTCCCGCAGGTCCTGTGGACAGGGACCTCACCCTCCTCGTGGTGGAGGCCGGGGAGGGGACCACGATGCTGGTGAACTTCGCCCTCCATCCCGACACCCTGGACGGGAACCTCATATCCGCCGACTACATAGGCGTCCTGAGGGACCTTATAAGGGCGGGCTTCCACGCCGAGCTCCTTTTCCTACAGGGGGCTGCCGGCGACGTAAACCACCTGGACCCTGAAGGCAAGGTCGCCACCTACACGCCCCACAACCGCCTGAGGATAGGGAGGGCCATCTTCCGTGAGGTGGAGAGGCTATCGGAGGAGGCAGGGCCGACATCGGGACCCGTCCTCTCCCGTTCCACGAGGATAGAAGTAGGCCTGAGGCTGCCCAGCCCCGAGGAGGTGGAGGAGGCCTTAAGCACGCTCGAGGAGGCGGAGATGGCCGAGGGCCCTGGCCTTACAGCAGAGGACCTCGCCAAGGGGGACATAGGGGCCAGGGCGTTCTTCGCCAGGGAGCTCCTCAGGGTTTGGGAGGAGGGGAGGACCCAAGCTGAGATGGAACTTCAGGCGGTGAGGCTCGCCGACCTCGTGCTCGTAGGGGTCCCCGCGGAGGTCTTCGCGGAGGTGGGCATGAAGGTAAGGGAAGCTTCCCCCCTCCCCAACACGTCGGTCGTGGAGCTGGCAAACGGCGCTATGGGCTACTTCCCCACCGAGAGGGCCTTCTCTGAGGGGGGGTACGAGACGATGCTCAACTCCTACAGCCGCCTCGCGCCCGACACCGAGGGGAGGGTACTGAGGGCGGTCGGGGAGCTTACGAAGGAGCTGGTATGAAGCCCGACGAAGTCCTCGCCTTATTCGAGAGGGACGAGGCCATCCTCAGGGGACACTTCCTCCTGAGCTCCGGCCTACACAGCGACGTGTACTTCGAGAAGTTCAGGGTGCTCCAGCACCCCGGACACCTGGAGGTCCTCTGTGGGGCCTTGGCGGGGAGGTTCGGAGGAGAGGATGTGGAACTCGTCTTGGGTCCCACCACGGGCGGGATGCTGGTGGCCTACGAAGTGGCGAAGCACCTCGGAACCACCTTCGCCTTCGCGGAGAGGGAAGGTGGAAGGAGGGTCCTCAGGAGGGGGTTCGTGATACCTCCCGGGGGGAGGGTCCTCGTGGTGGACGACGTGCTGACGACCGGGGGCTCCGTGAGGGAGGTGGTGGAGCTCGTGGAGGGGCGCGGGGGCGAGGTCGTGGGGGTGGGCGTGTTG
>DTYS01000211.1 GCA_012961755.1 Candidatus Latescibacterota bacterium | reverse complement strand
GCCAGCTTCAGGTATCCCTCCCTCACCTTCCTCAGGAAGTCCAACCCCTCGCCCTCGAACCTGTCCTCAGAAGCCTTCCTTCCGATGGCCACCTCCGGGGGAACGTCCAGGAGTACCGTCATGTCCGGCGCAAGCCCCGACGTTGCGATCCCGTTGAGGGTGCGGATGAGCCCGGTGTCCAATCCCCTACCGTATCCCTGGTAAGCTAAGGTAGAATCCGCATATCGGTCGCATACCACGACCTTTCCTTCGGAGAGGGCGGGAAGGACGACGGTGCGCACATGTTGAGCCCTGTCCGCCAGGAAGAGGAAGAGCTCGGCCAAGGGTGCCAGGTCATCGCCGTGAAGGAGGAAGTCCCTTAACAGTTCAGTGGGCTCCCCCGTCAGGAGGGGCGGGATGCCTACCTCCTCAAGCCTACAAGCCAAGATCCTAGCTTGGGTAGTCTTCCCGCTGCCGTCCACGCCTTCTAAGGTTATGAAGGTCCCCCTCAGGCCTCCTTCTCCTCTTTTTCTTTCCTCTTCTCCTTGCCCTTGTGCCCGTACTTCCTTATGAACTCCTCCACCATCTGCCTGGCCTCAGGGTCGCTGTACTGCTTCGGAGGCGTCTTCATGAAGTACGCCGACGGGGCCTCTATCGCACCCTTCAGCCCATTGTCCAAGGCAAGCTTACAACATCTTATCGCATCTATCATAACCCCTGCCGAGTTCGGGGAGTCCCAGACCTCGAGCTTGAGCTCGAGGTTCAAAGGTACATCCCCGAACGTCCTCCCCTCCATCCTCAGGTAGCACCACTTGCGGTCCTGGAGCCAAGGTATGTAGTCGCTCGGACCTATGTACACGTTTTCGGGAGGAAGTTCGTAGTCCAGCATGGAGGTCACCGCGTTGGTCTTGGAGACCTTTTTAGACTCAAGTCTTTCCCTCTCAAGCATGTTCAGGAAATCGGTGTTCCCTCCAACATTTAGCTGGCTCGTGCGCTCGAGCCTCACCCCCCTCTGGCGGAAGAGCCAGGTGAGCATCCTGTGAACTATCGTGGCTCCCACCTGGGACTTTATGTCATCCCCTATTACGGGAGCTCCGGCCTCCTCGAACCTCCTGTGCCAATAGTCCGTCTGGTACCAGTTCCCCTTGCTGTCCCTCGTCCATCCCGAGGCTATGAAGACGGGAATTCCGTTCACGAAACCGCATCCGGCCTTGAGCACCTGCTCAACGTACCACTTGGTCGCCTCCTCGCTCCCCACGGGAAGGAAGTTCACCACGACGTCGGTCTTGGTGTCCTTAAGTATCTTCACGATGTCATCGGTGGAGCCGGGGGCCTTCTCTACTATCTGGGACAGGTACTTCCCGAGGCCGTCGTGGGTCATACCCCTGTACACGGGGACACCGAGGTGGGGAACATCTGCGAACTTGTAAGTGTTGTTCGGGGGGGTGAAGATGGCCTCGGATAGGTCCCTTCCGACCTTGTTCTTATCTATATCAAACGCGGCCGAGAACTCTATGTCCCCTACATGGTACCCTCCGAGGTTCACATGCATAAGTCCGGGTATAAACTCGTCCTCCCTGGCCTCCCTGTAATAGTGCACCCCCTGCACGAGTGCCGATGCACAGTTCCCCACGCCTATTATCGCCACTCTGACCTTCCCCATAGTTGTCCCCCCTCTCTAATCCTATTCTCCCCTTATCTCGTAATCTATGTGCGGTGCACGCCTCAGAGGCCCGTACATCCTGACGGTGGTGTTGCCGTCTACGGTGACCTCCAGGTCCTGGTAGCTCGGATGCTCCCTGGCCGCCGGATACGGGGCCTCCGGACTGCCCTCGGACTCCACATGGAGGGTCACCTTCGCGCCCCCGGGAAGGAGCTGGCCGAAGACCTCCTTCCTTTCGCCCACCTCCACACGGATGTGTACTTCCCCGAGCCCTTCGCAGTAGGCCGTAACCTTGAGGGGAGCGCTCGTATCGTTTCGAACGAAGAGCCTACCGTCTTCGAGCTCCTTGGGCCCTTCTCCTCCGCACCCCAATTGGACCGTAAGAAGTCCGAGGATCAAAGTCGCTACCGATCTCACGGTCACCCCTATTGTCCCTCGTTCAGCTCCAGCCCGTGCGTGCGCTTCCACACGTGCCAGAGCCTCTCGCCCACGGTGAAGTTGGCCAGGACCGCTATGAGCCACACTGCCGCGGCCAGGCCCTTGGGACCTATGAAGGCGCCCGCGGCTAT
>DTYS01000210.1 GCA_012961755.1 Candidatus Latescibacterota bacterium | reverse complement strand
TGGTGGCCCATAGGGGACTCGAACCCCTGCTTCTGGCGTGAGAGGCCAGCGTCCTAGACCCCTAGACGAATGGGCCACCTGGACTATAAATTACAAAATTTTGGCTCGGATGTCAAGTACTACAAGGAGGAAAGATGAGGAAGCCTATAGTTGTAGGTAACTGGAAGATGTACAAGACGGTCGAGGAGTCGGTGGAGCTTGTAGAAGAACTTAAGCCTATGTTGGCGGACATCGGGGACGTCGAGATAGGGGTCTGCCCCCCGTTCACGAGCCTTTCGGAAGTCTTTCGGGTCCTTAAGGGGAGCAAAGTAAACTTAGGGGCTCAGGATATGTATTGGGAACCCCAGGGAGCGTACACCGGCGAGATATCCGCCGGTATGCTCCTTTCCGTGGGATGTAGGTACGTCATCGTGGGACATTCCGAAAGGCGCTCCTACTTCGGCGAGACCGACGAATGGGTGAACCGCAAGGTGAAGGCTGCCCTTGAAGCCGGCCTCGTTCCTATAATGTGCGTCGGGGAGACGTTAGACCAGAGGCGGAAGGGGATAACGCAGGAGGTCGTGGACGGACAGGTTACCAGGGGGCTCGAGGGGCTTTCTCATGAGCAGGTGGCCGGTATGGTCATAGCTTACGAGCCCGTCTGGGCTATAGGTACGGGCCTTACGGCCAAGCCGGAACAGGCCCAGGAAGTTCAGGCCTTCATCAGGGGCAGGATAAGGGAGCTCTTCGGGGAGGAGGCGGCGGACTCCGTGCGCATCCAGTACGGGGGCAGCATAAAGCCCGAAAACGCTAAGGAGATATTCCTTCAACCCGATGTGGACGGAGGTCTGGTCGGTGGGGCGTCCCTGAAGGCTGACTCCTTCGCCCGAATAGTGCGGGCGGCGATCTATTAAAGGAGGTGGGACCATGCACGCTTTGTTGTACTTCCTTCACGTCCTTATAGCCGCTCTCCTTGCTATAGTCGTCCTCCTCCAGTCCGGAAGAGGAGGCGGGCTCGCAGGTGCGTTCGGGGGAGGGAGCATGGGGACGATGTTGGGGGTGAGGGGTACGGTTACCTTCCTCACCAAGGCTACCGTGGTGTTGGCCACCGCGTTTATGTTGAGCTGCGTCCTGCACACTTCTATCTCGCCCAAGATGAGCCCGGAAAGGCGCAGCGCTATCCAGAAGGAGTTGGAACGTAAGGGCAGGGAAGGAGCTCCGGGGTCCGCTTTGCCCTTCCACGGTGCACCCGTGGAGGGCCCCCAGGGAGGTAAGTAGGAGGGTGGAGGTATGTTCGCCAGTATAGAAGAGGCGATAGAGGAATTCCGAAGGGGCAAGGTGGTCATCGTCGTGGACGACGAGGACAGGGAGAACGAGGGGGACTTCATAATGGCGGCCGAGAAGGTCACCCCTGAGGCAGTGAACTTCATGGCCAAACACGGAAGGGGACTCATATGCGTGGCAGCCCCTCCCGAGCACATCGAGAAACTTGGGCTCGATATGATGGTCGGGAGGAACACTGCCCTTATGGGAACCCCCTTCACCGTGAGCATAGATGCGAGGGAGGGCACCACGACAGGGATATCGGCCTACGATAGGGCGATAACTATAAAGAAGTTCGCAAGCCCGGATGCGAAGCTGGAGGACTTCGCCCGTCCGGGACATGTGTTCCCCCTGAAGGCCAGGGCGGGAGGGGTGCTGAGGAGGGCCGGGCACACCGAGGCGGCCGTGGACCTTGCCAGACTCGCGGGGCTCTTTCCGGCAGGGGTACTGTGCGAGATAATGGACGAGGACGGGTCCATGGCCCGCCTTCCGAAGCTCAGGGAGATAGCACGGAGGTTCGAGCTTAAGATAATAACAATAAGTGATCTAATAGCTTATAGGTGGAAGAAGGAGAAGCTGGTGCGCAGGGTGGTGGAGGTGGACTTTCCCACGAGGTACGGCCATTTCAAGCTTCACCTTTACGAAAGCGATGTGGACGAACACCATCACTTAGCCCTGGTGAAGGGGGACATAGCCGACGGGAGGCCGGTGCTCGTACGGGTGCATTCGGAGTGCCTCACGGGAGACGTCTTCCACTCTAAGAGGTGCGACTGCGGGGACCAGTTGGAGAGGGCCCTGTGCATGATAGAGGGGGAGGGGAGGGGGGTGTTCCTCTACATGAGGCAGGAGGGGAGGGGGATAGGGCTCCCGAACAAGATAAAGGCCTATAAGCTCCAGGAGGAGGGTTACGATACGGTGGAGGCCAACAGGCTACTGGGCTTCCCTCCGGACCTGAGGGACTACGGGATAGGGGCGCAGATATTGGCCGACCTCGGAGTGAGGAAGATAAGGCTCATAACGAACAATCCCGCAAAGAGGGTCGGGCTCGAAGGCTACGGGCTCGAGATAGTGGAGAGGGTGCCCATAGAAGTTCCCCCCAACCCGTACAATATGCGCTATCTGGAGACGAAGAGGGACAAGCTCGGACACCTCATAGGGGAGGTCGAAGGATGACGCCGAGGGAAAGGTTCAGGGAGGCCCTGACGTTCGGCAAGCCTGATAAGGTCCCCCTGCAGCCCGGAGGACCGAGGGAGTCCACCCTGGCAGCCTGGCACGGGCAGGGCCTTCCGGAGGGAAGGGATTACTACGAGGTGCTTCTGGAGGTTCTGGGAATAGAGCCGGAACCCATCAGGACCCCTTCCCCCTCGGCATCCAACTTCGGTTGGGCCCCTGGACGAGGACGCTCCCGCAGCGCCG
>DTYS01000209.1 GCA_012961755.1 Candidatus Latescibacterota bacterium | reverse complement strand
TTGAGAACCATCGCCCTTGCGTATCGAGAGGTACCCGATAAGGACAGTTTCAGCGCGAAGGAAGTGGAGCAGGAACTATCGCGGGTAGATACGCCAGAGGATGTCCAGAGATTTCCAAAAGGGGTCAGGGGGATGAGAGAGTTTCAGGTAATATCCAAGAGCATAACCTCCCGTTCCAGGGCAGGATACTATCCAGGAGGTTATCCTTTGACTGTGAAGTTGATAGTGGAGAGGACTTCCGGCAGGCTCTTGGGGGCCCAGCTCGTGGGCAGGGAGGGGGCCGCCCTTAGGGTGAACATATTCGCGGCGGCCCTGTACACGAGGATGACGGTCGAAGATTTAGCGCAGCTCGACCTAGGGTACGCCCCTCCCTTCTCCCCTGTCTGGGACCCGGTGCTCGTGGCGGCGAACGAGACCTTCAAGCTCCTAAGGTAGGGGGAGATATGTCCGTCGGGATGGACCCGGAGGTATATCGGGATAAGGTGTACGGGTGTTGGCTGGGCAAGAACGCGGGTGGGACGCTGGGAGCTCCCCTCGAGGGGCAGAGGGGGCCTCACAAGCTTTCGTGGTACCCCGAGCTCAGGGAAGGGGGGATACCTAACGACGACCTGGAGCTGCAGCTGATATGGCTGGAGGCCCTGGAACGGTACGGCCCTGCCCTGGACTCCCGTATCCTCGCGGAGCGCTGGCTCGATTGCGTCTTCTACAACTGGGACGAGTACGGCATGGCCAAGACGAACCTCCGTTTGGGGCTTTCGCCTCCGCTTTCGGGAGCGTACAACAACTGGTTCAAGGACTGTATGGGGGCCCCCATAAGGTCGGAGATATGGGCATGTGTGGCCCCGGGCCGCCCGGAGCTCGCCGCGAGGCTCGCTTACGAGGATGCGATCGTGGACCACGCAGGAGGGGAGGGAGCTTACGGAGAGGTCTTCCTTGCGGCCTTAGAGAGCGAGGCGTTCTTGACCGGGGACGTGGAGAGGCTGATAGACGTTGGGCTTAAGGCCATACCCGAGGAATGCAGGGTTGCCAAGGCCGTGAGGGATACGCTCAGGTGGTACGGGAAGTCCGGAAGCTGGGAGGATGTGAGGGCGAGGATATTGGAGGTCCACGGTAGGCCGAACTTCACGGACGCGCCACAGAACGTCGCCTTCGTCGTCCTCGGGTGGCTCGAGGGGGAGGGGGACTTCGGAAGGTCGATATGTGCGGCGGTGAACTGTGGGTACGACACCGACTGTACAGGGGCGACCTTAGGGGCGATATTGGGGATAATATACGGTAAGAGCGGGCTTCCGGGGAGGTGGACCGAGCCTTTGGGGGACTGGATAGCCACGAACGCGGAGTGGGGGGGAATAGGCAATTTCCTACCTCCAAAGAACTTATCTGAACTCACCGAGAGGACGTGCGAGATGGGGAGGAGGTTGTCCGCCTTCCCGGCGGGAAGGGTAGGGGACCTCTGGAGCCGCAGCCCGTGGGAGCTGACCTACGAGTTCCCCACGCTCAGGGTCAGGGTAGACTACAAGGGCCCTCCCACCGTGCGCTTCGGGGTGGGAAGGAGGTTGGACTTCGGACTGGAGAATTTGACCCCCTCGCCCCTGGAGGTCGAGGCGGAGCTCAGGGCGCCGGATGGGTGGTGGGTCCTTCCGGGACGGGAAAGGTTCGTGCTTCCGCCCGGGGGCCACGTGGGGCTGACCTTCGAGGTGCGGACCGAGGTCCCGAAGTTTGTCGGACAGTCCAACAGGTTCTACTTGGAACTCGTGCCCCGTGGGAGGCCGGCCCTGGGTCCGGTCCCCGTAGTGCTCGTGGGGGAGGGCAGGTGGCTCGTGGCCGGACCCTTCGCTGCCAGGGGGAGCGACTTGGATGTGAAGTACGGACCGGAGCTTTCGGACCCCCTCTCCCCTGGGGGCTCCTGGGAGGGGAGGGATGGGCAGGAGGTCAGGTGGACCGAAGTGCACTTCCCAGAGAACGAGCTTCCGGTGGAGGGGTTGTTCGGCGGTAGGCCTGGGGTGGTCTACCTGAGGCACTACCTGTGGACGAGGGAGGGGAGGACCCTGAGGGTAGGCCTTCCCACAAACGCGGGCGTCGTGGTATGGGTGAACGGGGAGAGGATCATAGAGGCCTTCGACCCGAACCATCGTCCCCGGCCAAACTACGGTGGATACGGGAGGTTCTACAGGGACGTCAGGGTGCGCGAGGGGTGGAACTGGATCACCGCCAAGCTCGTAAGGGGGGACAGGCCGGTGGAGGCCCACTTCGTGCTCTGCAATCCCGGGCCCTTCTACGATGGGTCCGTCGAGGTCCTCCGGACGACGTTCCCATGGGAGGTACGGTAAGATGGATCGGTGGATACACGAAAGCGCCCGGATAGGCCCGGGGACCGAGATGGGCTACGGTGTCGTAATAGAGGAGGGGGTCGAAGTCGGAAGGGACTGCCTTATAGGGCACAACGTCGTGATAAGGAGGGACACGAGGATAGGTGACGGGGTAAGGATAGACGACGGGGCGGTACTTGGGAAGTTCCCTTCCAAGGGCGCCATAAGCGTGCTCAGGCCCGACCCCGACCTTCCGCCCCTGGAGGTCGGGGAGGGCTGCATAATAGGGGCCTGCGCCGTGATCTACAGGGGAGCGGTGCTTGAGCCGAGGGTGTTCGTCGCGGACCTGGCCACCGTGAGGGAGCGCACGACCGTCGGGGAGGGGACGATAGTCGGCAGGGGGGTCACCGTGGAGAACAGGTGCAGGGTGGGGAGGTTCTGCAAGCTCGAGACCGAGTGTTACATAACCGCCTATTCCGTCCTGGAGGACTGGGTCTTCGTGGCCCCTCAGGTCACCACCACTAACGACAAGTTCCTGGGCAGGACGAAGGAGAGGCTTCAGCACTTCAGGGGGGTGACCGTGAGGAGGGGAGGGAGGATAGGTGCAGGTGCCGTCGTGCTTCCGGGGGTAGAGGTGGGCGAGGACGCCCTTGTGGCCGCAGGGGCGGTGGTCACGAAGGACGTCCCTCCCAGGAAGGTGGTTAAGGGGGTTCCGGCCGCTGTCTGGAAGGACGTGCCGGAGGAACAGCTCCTCGAGAACCAGGGATGGGAGGGAGTATGATAATAGATTCGCACGTCCACCTAAAGCACGGGGATGCGGAGGGGACGGAGTACTCCCCCGAGGTCATAGTCAGGACCATGGACTTGGTTGGGATAGACCTTTCGGTCGTCTTCGCCATGTCCACGACCACGGAAAGGTCCGTTGAGATGGCGTCCGAGGCGGTGCGCAAGTTCCCCGGAAGGTTGGTGCCCTACGCCTACGCCCTCCCGAGGTACGACAGGGCCGTTTTGGATGAGCTCAGGTACGCTATAGAGGAACTCGGGTTCAAGGGGATAAAGGTACACGCGGGGGAGTGCACGCTGGCCGAGTACGTGCTTGACCCCGTCCTGGAGCTTGCGGGGGAGCTCGGGGTGCCGTGCCTCGTGGATTGCCTTGGAAGGATCGAGGACGCCGAGAGGATGGCGGAAGGCTTCCCCGGAACTAAGCTCATAATCGCTCACATGGGGAGGTACCTCTGCAGGGACGAGGAGATCGTAGATAGGTTCATAGGGCTCGCTGAAGGGTGCGGGAACGTCTACCTGGACGTAAGCGGAGTGGTCCTGACCGCGAAGATAAAGGAGGCGGTGGAGAGGATAGGCTCCCACAGGGTCACATTCGGCACCGACGGACCTCACGAGGAACCGGACACCGTCGGGTTCGCAAGGAGGGAGCTCGAGAAGGTAAGGTCCTTAGGCCTGAGGCCCGAGGACGAGGAGGCGGTCCTGGGCGGGACGATAGCGAGGCTCCTCGGGTTGAGCGATGGGTGATGTCGAGGTAAAGAGGGAGGATGTAGGCAAGGCCTGTGTTATAAAGCTTTATTATAAGGGCGAGCACGTAAGCGGGCTCTGGGTCCACCGTCTCCTCGTGCACTTCGGGGAGGGTACCGTGCTCAGGATGGGGGGGATAGGGGGGGTGGAGACGAAGGAGGGGTACAGGATGAGGGGGTTCGCGAGGAGGGTGCTGGAGGAGTCCAATAGGTTCATGGAAGAGGACGGGATGGACGTCGCTTCCCTCTTCGGGATCAGGGACTTCTACCAGAGGTGGGGGTACGCCCCCGCGCTGCCGGAGTACAAGATCTACCTGAAGGTGGATGACCTCTCCGGGGCCCGCCTCGGACGTGAGCTCGTCCCATATTCGGACGAACACAGGAGGAAGGTGGTCGAGATATACGAGTCCAACAACGTATCGAGGGCCTGTTCGGTGGTGAGGAGTCCCGAGGTCTGGGAGGGCTTCTCGAAGGGGACCGACTACGGGACGAGGCCGGTCCCCGTGGTCTTGTCGGACCGGCACGGGAGGACATGTGGGTACCTGGCCTTCGACGATTCGGAGGACAGGACCGCGGTCTCTGAGGTGGGCTATTCCGATTTCGAGGTCTTCGAAAGCCTCGCCGCGGCCATATACCTGAGGGCGAAGGAGAGGGGACACGAGGAGGCCCAGGTCGCGATCCCTCCGGACCATCCCTTCGCCGTGTTCCTCAGGAGGTTCGGCTGCAGGGCCGTGACCACTTTCAACAGGTCCGGTGGGGGGATGATGAGGATCGTAAGCTTAGGGACGACATTGAGTAAGCTTGCTCCGGAACTTGAGAGGAGGTTAGCGGGGTCGGATATGGCAGGTTGGGAGGGGAGGTTCAGGGTCAGGACCGATATAGGTTCCCTCGAAGTTGAGGTGTCCGGTGGAAAGGTCTCGGTGGCGCGGGACAGGGGGACGAGGGAGGAGCTTAGGCTTCCCCAGTCGAAGCTGACCCAGCTGATAGTAGGATACAGGACCGTAGACGACCTGGCCTCGGATGAGGACGTATCTGTGACACCTTCCCTGCTTCCCCTGCTCGGACGCCTCTTTCCCCCCCTCAATCCCTACATCTGGTGGTCGGACAGGTTCTGATGAAGCCGGAGGAAGCTTATAGGTTACTGGAGGTATGGCTCAAGGTCCTGAGGAGGAAGAAGAAGCTGGCCTACGCGACCCGGGGGCTCCTGAGGGCAGGAGCCCTCTGTTCCTTCCTCGCTTCGGTCTCCTTGGCTTTGGAGGGTCTGCTCTACCTTCCTCCCTGGGCGAAGTGGACGCTCCTTTCCCTCGGGTGTGGGGCCGGGGCCTCCAGCCTGGTTGTCCTGTTCCTCTTCCCGCTCCTGCGGAGGGTCCCCCTGGAGGCGGTCTCCCGGGAGGTGGAGGAAGCCCTTCCCGAACTCAGGGACGAGCTTACAGCTTCGTTGCAGCTTTGGCCGAAGCGGGAGCGTAACCCGGAGGGATATTCCGTGGCCATGGTAGAGGCCCTCGTCCGGAACGTGGCTGGGAGGCTCGGGGAGGTGGACGTGGGGAAGCTCTTAAGGTGGAGGGGAGTTGGGAGGGCGGTCCTCATCTTCGGGGCCTCGGTCGCCGCCTTGGCCTCGGCCTCCCTCCTATGGCCTGGAGCCTACCTCAGGCTCTCAAGTCCTGGAGAGAGGTTCCTTCCCCCGGACTACACCAGGGTCGAGGTCTCCCCTGGGGATACCACGGTCGTGGAGGGAGGGGACTGCGAGGTCAGGATCAGGTTGGAGGGGAAGCTTCCCAGTAAGGTCGTCCTCTACACGAGGGAACCCGGCGTGGAGAGGTGGGAGGGGACGGACGTGCCCACGGGGGGGAGGAGGGAGGTACCTTACAGGTTTCGGGCCCTCAAGGATTCGGTGCTCTACAGGGTGAGGGCGGGTGAGGCGGGGAGCCCCGTCTACACGATCTCGGTCAGGAAGAGGCCCCTGGTGCGCAAGATCAAGGTGTTCCTCTCCTTCCCGAGGTACACGGGCTTCGCCCCGGTCTACGGGGAGGGGGGGGAGGTGAGGGCCGTGGTCGGAACGGAGGTGAGGGTAGAAGTTGTAGCGAACAAGCCCTTGGGCCGTGCGATCTTGAATTTTGAGAAGGGGGAAGATGTTCGGATGGAGGTCGAAGGGCGGAGGGCCGAAGGGAGCTTCGTGGTGAGGAGGGGGGATACCTACAGGGTGTGTTTATGGGACACCTTCGGGGTTCCCAACCTGGACCCCATCCCCTATCCCGTGATCCCCAGGAGGGACGAACCCCCGTCGGTCGTGATCCGTTTCCCCAAGGAAGATTACGAGCTCGGGGAGGACATGGAGGTCCCCCTGAGGGTGGAGGCCGAGGACGACTTCGGGGTCACACGTATGAAGCTCGCGTACCGGAGGGAGGGGACGGGGCAGGTTTCCTATATCCCTTTGGAGGTCAAGTCCGGGGGGACGAAGGTTGAGGTGGAGTACCTTTGGGATCTGGGACCCCTGAACCTTATCCCCGGGGACAGGGTGGTATACTGGGCCGAGGCTTGGGACAACGACGAGATCTCGGGGCCGAAGGTGGGGAAGAGCGAGGAACGCTTCCTGCGCTTCCCTTCGGTGGAGGAGCTCTTTACCAGGTGGGATGAGGAGAGGGCCATAGCCTCCGATGCCCTGAGTTCCCTGGGCCGGGAGTCCGAAGGGCTCAGGAAGCGGGTCGGGAAGTTGAGGAGGAAGTTGTTGAGGAAGGAGATGGATTGGGAGACGAGGAAGGAAGCCGAGGAGGTCGCCCGTAGGATGGAGGAGGCCTCCAAGGTCCTCAGGAAGCTCTCGGAGAGGTGGGGGGCATCTGCCGAGAGGATGGCGAGGGCCGAGGCCTTGCTCAGGGATACCTTGGAAAAATTGAGGAAGATCGGGGAACTTATGAGGGAGGTCCTTCCCTCGGAGCTTAGAAGGGCCTTGGAGGAGGTCCGGAGGGCCCTTGAGGGAAGGGACCCGAGGGAGTTAAGTAAGGCTTTGGAACGTATGGACCTTTCCTTAGAGGAGTTTCAGCGCTCCCTGGACAGGACGCTCTCGCTCTTGGAGAGGATGAGGGCTCAGGCAGAGATGGACGCTTTGATAAGGTCGGCCGAGGAGCTTGCGGAGAGGCAGGATGAGGTCCTGAGGAGGGCCGAGGAGGACCCCTTACGGATGGCAGGGGAGGAGGCCAGGATAAGGGATGAGGTAGGGGACATGGAAGGGAGCCTCCGGGAGCTTTCCAATTCCCTCAGGGAGCATGTGCCGTCCCCCTGGAAGGAGGTGGGAGCCCTCGCGGATTCCTTGAGGATGTGGGATACGAAGGGCAAGGCCTCCCAGGCCGCGGACGCCCTCGGGAGGGGGGACCTGAAGGGGGCTATGGGCCCCGGGGAGCAGGTCAGGGAGGACATGGAATCCCTGGCCGAAGAGCTTTCCAGCCTGAGGCTGAAGCTGGCCGAAGGATGGAGGGCCGAGGTCCTGGCGGAGCTGAGGAGGGCCGTAAGGGATTTAAGGTACATAACGATCAGGCAGGAGGAGCTCCTTGAGGATGACCTGCCCGAGGGGAAGCTTTCTGTGCTCCAGGGGGAGCTGGCCGAGGGGCTCCGGAGCTTAGAGGAGAGGTTATACGAAGTTTCGAGGAAGACCTTCCTGGTGCCGGCCGGGGTGGGAGCGTCCCTGAGTAGGGCCCTGAGGGATATGAGGGAGGCCGCGGGAGGTTACCCGACCGTGGCGGCCAGGGCGAGGATGAGGACGGTCCTGCCGCGGCTGAGGAGGGCCCTCTGGCTCCTCTATTCGGCACAGAGGCAGGCGAGGGCTTCCCCCGGTGGGATGGGGATCGAAAGGGTCTTGGCCGAGCTTAGAAGGATATCTCAGGCACAGAGGAGGATAAACAGGGGAACCCAGGGGGGACCATCTAAGGAGATCTTGGACAGGCTGGCCGCGGAGCAGGCGGCGGTGAGGAGGGCCTTAGAGGAACTTCTGCGCAGGGCGGGGGAAAGGCCCGGTACCTTGGGCAGGTTGGACAGGGTGGCCGAGGACATGAGGAAGGTGGAGGAGGCTCTGAGGAGGGGGAAGGTAGACGATGACGTCCGCGCGAGGCAGGAGAGGATACTGTCGAGGCTACTGGACGCACAGCGTTCGCTCTACAGGAGGGGGTTCGAAAGGAGGAGGGAGGCACGAAGGCCCGGGGAATATAGGACCGTCAGCCCCGGGCCTCTGCCCTCGGACCTCCTCGGTAGGGACGAATGGGAGGCGTTGGTGAGGGAGGTCCTTGAGGAGACACCGGAGGAGTACAGACCTATAGTGAGACAATACCTCGAGGCTATGCACGAGGGCGCGGTCGGACGTTGAGCTCGCATTTTGGGACGTACATTTCCCAGATGGGTAATTTTTGTCCCACCTTAAGTTGCCTTAGAAATTGAACATCTTTGCTATAGGACATTTATGTCCCAACAACTCCTCGGCCCGAGGTCACATCGAGGCCGTGCGGGTCCCGTACTTTGGGGATGAAGGATATGGTACGGGACTTGCTAATTTTATCTATTCCTGAAGATCCGGATGGAGCTCCTTAGATGCCTCTCTTCTTCTTGCCCTCTGAGAACTTACCGACCTTCTGGAACGCTGTCAGCCGCGGTCGGGTGGCGTACGCTCCTCAGGAGACGGAGTTCGGGCTGAGGCTTCGCCGCGTGGAGGATGCGTCGGAGCTCGCCTTCGCTCCTGCCCGCCCGGCCGAGCCGTTGAAGGGGCTCCTCTACGAGGCCAGGGGAAGGATCTTGGAGTACTTCGGGGGGGAAGTTCCCGAGCCCCCGGAGATGGCGATCTTGGACGCCAAGGCGTGCGACCTTCGGGCTTTTCAGAACATAGATTTGGTCTTCT
>DTYS01000208.1 GCA_012961755.1 Candidatus Latescibacterota bacterium | reverse complement strand
TTCAAGGCCGTGATGGACGGAAAGCAGGTGGCAATCCTCGTACCCACCACGATCTTGGCCGAACAGCACTTCAGGACCTTCTCCGAGCGACTCAGGAGCTTCCCGGTCGTGGTGGAGATGCTCAGCAGGTTCAGGAGCCCCTCCCAACGGAAGGAGGTGTTGGAGGGCCTCAGGAACGGGACCGTGGACATAGTGATAGGCACCCATAGGTTGCTCTCGGACGACATCAAGTTCAAGGACTTAGGGTTGGTCATAATAGACGACGAGCACAGGTTCGGGGTTAGGCAGAAGGAGAAGTTGAAGAAGCTGAGGCTCGAAGTGGACGTACTCTCTTTAAGCGCGACCCCCATCCCCCGCACCCTCTACATGGCCCTTTCGGGTATAAGGGACATGACGGTCATATCCACCCCTCCCAAGGGGAGGCTCCCGGTGGTCACGAGGATAGTCCCCTTCAACCCGAAGAGGATAACCGAGGGGATATACAGGGAGCTCGAGAGGGGAGGTCAGGTCTTCTTCGTGCACAACAGGGTGAGGACCATATACTCCATGGCCGATTACCTCAGGAGGCTCATGCCGGATGTAAGGTTCTGCGTGGCCCACGGCCGGATGAAGGAGGGGGAGCTTGAGGAGGTGATGCTCGCCTTCCTCAGGGGGAAGTACGACGTCCTCGTGTGCACGATGATAGTTGAGGCCGGAATAGACATGCCCAACGTAAACACGATATTCATAAACAGGGCCGATAAGTTAGGGCTCGCGCAGCTCTACCAGCTGAGGGGGAGGGTCGGAAGGTCGAACGCGCTGGCGTACGCTTACCTCTTGGTCCCTTCCCTGAAGAGCCTCACCCCCGAGGCCAAGAAGCGCCTGAGGACCTTAGAGGAGTTCACGGAACTCGGCTCAGGGATGAGGCTCGCCCTGAGGGACTTAGAGATAAGGGGGGCTGGGAACATCCTCGGGCCGGAACAGCACGGCTTCATCCAGGCCGTGGGGGTGGATCTGTACCTCAAGCTCCTGGAGAGGGCGGTGAGGGAACTGAAGGGGGAGGGCGAGGAGGCACCCAGGGAACTGGAGCTTTCGCTTGGGCTTGACGCGTTCCTCCCCGAGGACTACGTGCCCGACGAGGCCCAGAGGCTCTCGATCTACATGAAGCTTTCGGAGGCAGGTCCTGAGAAGGTCGAGGAGGTAGAGGAGGAGCTGAGGGACAGGTTCGGGAGGCTTCCTGAAGAAGCCAGGGCTTTGATAGAAGCGGCGAGGCTCAGGGAGATGGCCAAGGGAGCCGGGGCTAGATCCCTCAGGCTCGTGGACGGGACGCTCGTATTGGAGTTCCCGGAGCCTCCGGGTAGGGAGACCCTCCTAGAGCTCGTGCGGCGCTCCTCGGCCGTGCCGAGGTTCGAACTTTCGGGAGGGCTCAGGGTCGAGGTCCCCCTGACCTCCGAGGAGCATCTCGGGGAGGCGAGGAGGATATTGGAAATTCTGGCTGGCGAAAAGTCTTGACTGGGGGGAGGGTTTTGGCTATATTCGGACGACGAACCGGAGGTGTGATGGCCGACCTTATAAGGATAACCTTGCTCGATGGGCGGGAGGTGGAGTATCCCAAGGGCACGATGGCATGGGAGGTGTTGAAGGACTGGGGGAAGGTGCCCTTCGGGGATATCTTGGCCGCGAGGGTCGACGGCAGGCTCGTAGATCTCTCCTCCCCACTTATGGAGGATACATCCCTGGAACCCTTAACCTTCGAGGACCTGGAGGGGAAGGAGATATACTGGCACAGCAGCGCTCACATCCTCGCCCAGGCCGTGCAGCAGCTCTTCCCCAAGGCCAAGCTCGGGATAGGTCCGGCCATAAGGGAGGGGTTCTATTACGACTTCGACGTCCCTGAGCCTTTCTCCGAGGAAGATCTGGGTAGGATAGAGGAAAGGATGAGGGAGATAATACGCCAGGACCTGCCCTTTATAAGGGAGGAGGTCCCAAGGTCCGAGGCCATAAGGCTCATGTCCGAGAGGAAGGAAAGGTACAAGGTCGAACTTCTGGAGGAGGACATAGAAGAGGAGACCGTAAGCCTATATAGACAGGGCGAGTTCGTGGACCTCTGCAGGGGCCCCCACGTTCCCTCTACGGGTTACATAAAGGCCGTTAAACTCCTCTCCGTGGCGGGAGCCTACTGGAAGGGGGAAGAGAGGAAGCCCATGCTTCAGAGGGTGTACGGAATCTCCTTCCCCTCCCAGGAGGAGCTGGAGGAGTTCTTAAGGCGCAGGGAGGAGATAGAAAGGAGGGACCACAGGAGGCTCGGGAGGCAGTTGGACCTCTTCAGCATACAGGAGGAAGGTGGTCCTGGACTCGTGTACTGGCACCCCAAGGGAGCGAGGATAAGGACGATAATAGAGGACTTTTGGAGGAGGGAGCACTACAGGAGAGGGTACGAGCTCGTCTACACCCCGCACATTGCCAAGGTGGAGCTCTGGGAGAGGAGCGGGCACATGGCGTGGTTCAAGGAGAGCATGTTCCCCCCCATAGAGGTGGAGGACCAAGGATACCTCCTCAAGCCGATGAACTGCCCGTTCCACATACTCATGTACAAGTCGAAGACGAGGAGCTACAGGGACCTCCCCATAAGGTGGGCCGAACTTGGCACGGTCTACCGTTACGAACGTTCCGGGGTCCTCCAGGGGATGCTGAGGGTGAGGGGCTTCACCCAGGACGACGCCCACATATTCTGTCGCCCCGACCAGCTGGAGGACGAGATATTGGGGGTGTTGGACCTCGCGGAGTTCATGCTGACCACTTTCGGGTACACCGATTACGAAGTGGAGTTGAGCGTCAGGGATCCTGAGGCCAAGGAGAGGTACATAGGTGACGATGCGGTCTGGGAGCAGGCCGAGGAGGCACTCATAAGGGCCCTGGAGCAGAAGGGGTGGTCCTATTCCCGGAGGGAGGGGGAAGCGAAGTTCTACGGACCCGCTATAGACATAAAGATGTTGGATGCCCTCGGGAGGGGATGGCAGGGGCCCACCATACAGGTGGACTTCAACGAGCCCGAGCGCTTCGATGTGACATATATAGGCGAGGACGGACAGGAGCACAGGGTCGTCATGGTCCACAGGACGGTCTTAGGTTCCATGGAGAGGTTCGTGGGAGGTCTCATAGAGCACTACGGTGGGGCATTCCCGGCCTGGCTTGCCCCCATCCAGGTGGTGGTGATACCGATAACCGACGCACAGGCGTCCTACGCGCACAAGATAGGAAGGAGGCTGCTGGAGGAGGACTTCAGGGTCGAGGTTGACGACAGGAACGAGAGGGTGGGATATAAAATTCGGGAGGCCGAGCTTCAGAAGGTGCCCTACATGCTCGTGGTGGGGGAGAGGGAGGTGACGGAGGGCACGGTCTCGGTCCGCAAGAGGGGCGAAGGAGATATAGGAAGGATGAGCCCGGAGGAGTTCGTGGATCGCCTCCAGGAAGAGGTGGAGGCCAGGGTATAAAAACTGAGGAGGTAGCTATAAAGAGGACGCTAAGGGTCAACGAGCAGATAAGGGTCCCGAAGGTCAGGGTGGTGGGACCGGACGGGAAGCAGATAGGCATAATGGACACGAGGGCCGCCCTCCGCCTGGCCGAGGAGTACAACCTCGACCTCGTGGAGGTGTCACCCAACTCCCATCCTCCCGTCTGCAGGATAATGGACTATGGTAAGTACAGGTACGAGCAGGCCAAGAAGGAAAGGGAGGCCCGTAAGAAGCAACATACCTTCACGGTCAAGGGGATAAGGCTAACCCCCATAACCGAGGACCACGACTTCCAGTTCAAGATGCGCCACGCGAGGAACTTCCTTCTGGAGGGGAACAAGGTGAGGATAACGGTGAGGTTGAGGGGGAGGGAGAAGGGGCGTCAGGAGCTCGGCTACAGGATGTTGGAGAGGGCGTTGGCCGAGCTTGCGGATGTGGGCTCTGCCGAGGGGAAGATAGAAGTTCAGGAGGGTGGTCAGATAACCGTTACCGTAGCTCCCAGGAAGTGAGGAGGAACTATGCCCAAGGTGAAGACCAGGAAGAGCTTAGCCAAAAGGTTCAAGATAACCGCCACCGGGAAGGTGAGGAGGTACCACGCGTGCGCCACCCACCTCCTCACGGGGAAGGAGAGGAAGCGCAAGAGGAGGCTCCGTCGCACCACCCTGGCCTCCCCGGTGGACGCTAAGCGCATAAGGAAAATATTGGGCGCGTAAGGAGGGGGTATGCCGAGGGCGAAGGCCAGTGTGCCTAAGAGGAAAAGACATAAGAATATCCTGAAGGCAGCTAGGGGATACTGGGGCAACAGGAGCAGGAATTACAGGAGGGCCAAGGAGGCCCTGCTCAAGGCCTGGTCCTATGCATACAGGGATAGGAGGCAGCGCAAGAGGGACTTCAGGAGGCTATGGATATCCCGCATCAACGCCGCCGTAAGGCTCCACGGGCTTTCCTACAGCCAGTTCATGTACGGGCTGAAGAAGGCGGGAGTTGAGATGGACAGGAAGGTCCTGGCTGACATAGCTGTCAGGGATCCGGGAGCGTTCCAGGCCGTGGTGGAGAAGGCCAGGGCAGCCCTGAGCGCTTAGTGGAAGGATGGAGCTTGCGGAGAGGATAAGGCAGGTCGCCCGCGAGGCTGAGGAGGCCTTCGCGGCCTGCGGGGATACGGACGAGCTTGAAGCCCTGAGGGTAAGGTACTTAGGAAGGAAGGGAACCTTAACGCTCCTCTTAAGGGAGATAGGGAAGCTTCCCCCCGATGAGCGTCCGGAGGCGGGCAGGGCCGGCTCGGAGGCCAAGAGGAGGCTCGAGGAGCTGCTTAAGGAGAAGAGGGAGGCCCTGACTGAGAAGGCTAAGAGGAAGGCCCTGGACATAACCCTTCCGGGACGAAGGCCGCCCTTGGGAAAGCGCCATCCCCTGACCCAGGTGATAGACGAGGTAATCGACATATTCAGGGGGATGGGGTTCGAGGTCGTGGAGGGGCCGGAGATAGAGACGGAGTACCACAACTTCGACGCCCTCAACACCCCCCCGGACCATCCCGCGAGGGACCTCCACGACACTTTCTACGTCGAGGACGGGAGGCTTCTCAGGACCCACACGTCGCCCGTGCAGATAAGGGTGATGGAGTCCAGAAGGCCACCCCTCAGGATCATATCCCCCGGCAGGTGCTACAGGAACGACACCCCTGATGCGACCCACTCCCCCATATTCCACCAGGTCGAGGGGCTCTATGTGGACAAGGATGTGAGCTTCGCGGACCTTAAGGGCGTAATAGCTGCCTTCGCGAGGCAGATGTTCGGGCCGGACGTGAAGGTGAGGTTCAGGCCGGACTTCTTCCCCTTCACCGAGCCCAGCGCGGAATATTCCTTCTCCTGTGTCTTCTGCAAGGGGAAGGGCTGTAAGGTCTGCAAGTATACCGGATGGCTGGAGATATCTGGTGCGGGGATGGTCGATCCGGAGGTGTTCAAAAACGTCGGCTACGACCCTGAGGAGTACACGGGCTTCGCCTTCGGCATGGGGGTCGAAAGGCTCACCATGCTCAAATATGGGATAACCGACATAAGGTTGTTTTTGGAGAACGACCTGAGGTTCCTGGAGCAGTTCTGAGGGATATCCTTACCGCAAGAAGTAACCTTCCGGGCAAGAGGCGGGGCTTAAGTTCCGCCCTTATTTACATTGTGATCGGACCACCTCAGCGATATGTAGGGTCATCCTAAGTTTATCCTGGGTATAAAGACGCGGACCGGCTGGTTGATTCCGGAGAAGATTGGTATTATATTAATACTCTAGGAGAGGACATGGAAGTTGAACCACACGAGCTGGACAAGCTCGTAGAGTTCCGCAACACTTGGTTCCCTCCTGTATCCCTTGAAGAGTGGAGG
>DTYS01000207.1 GCA_012961755.1 Candidatus Latescibacterota bacterium | reverse complement strand
CGAACCCACGGTGGACCTCTAAGGCCCACAACGGCTTAGCAGGCCGCTGCCTTCGACCGCTCGGCCACCTCTCCGTCGTCCTCTAAGATACTCAAACTCGTCTGGGAAATCAACCCCTTATCAGCGTACCTCGTACTCAAAGGAACCGCTCTGATATGCCATCCGGACGATCCTTATGGTGCGGTTCCCGTCCACGGTGACTACTATGTCCTCCTCGGCCTCCCCCGTAGTCTTCGTTCTGATGTGTACGGTGACCTCTGTCCCTCCCTTGAACAGTTTCCCCTCGCTGCCGTACTCCGGACACTCAGAGCCCAGGGCCTTCCTTCCTCCCTCCGGAGGGACGATCATGGTGACCTCCCTTGAGAGGTCCTCGTCGAAATAGGTAACCACCGCCTCATTAGTAGTGCGGGGGTCCGTAGGAGCGGGGAGGTCGTTCTCCACATATATGCGACCGTCCTCCATGATCCTGCCAGTACTGCCGCAGGAGAGGACCACCGGCAACGCCAGGCAGGCCATAGTCAGATAGATAAACCTCATCGCACCTCCTGTTCCCGGCCTACCTACGACCTCATAGCGTAACGGCTTATCCTGTCTATCGCCTCCAGGCCCTCGCTGGCGACAGGTCTTATCACCGAGTCCGAGGTGAACCTCCCGTCGAGGTCAACAAAAAGAGGCGGCACCCGGACTCGAACCGGGGAATAGAGGATTTGCAGTCCTCCGCCTTACCCCTTGGCTATGCCGCCTTCGGTTTAAAAGTACTCAAACTTCCCGAGGAAGTCAACCCCTCAACGAAGCTTCTTCTTGTGCCTGTTGGCACGGAGGCGCTTCTTACGCTTATGGGTGTTTATCTTCTTCTTCTTACGTTTCCTTCCACAGGGCATGGACGTTCCCCCCTTACTTCAGGCTCTCCTCCACCTTCTTCTTCAGAAGGCGGGAGGGAACGAAGACGGGGGACTTCCTGGCAGGAAGGGGGATGGCCTCCCCTGTCCTCGGGTTGCGGGCGACCCTCGGGGCCCTGTTCACGACCTTGAAGACCCCAAAGCCCCTTATCTCAACCCTGTCCCCCCTTATCATGGCATCGGACAAGGCCGAGAGCACCCCCTCCACCACCGTGGCCACATCGGTCTTGGTCATCCCCGTCTCCGCAGCTACCCGGCTGACTATGTCTGCTTTCGTCACGGCCCCTTCCTTTCTATTTGCAGGTTGAACATCTGCCCCCGGAGCATGTCGCACAGGAGGAGCTCCCTCCCGAGGCCTTGAGGCCGAAGAGGGACAGCTTTCTCTCTACCTCCTCACTGGAGCACCGAGGACAACGCACGGACTCCACACCCCTCTTTAGGACGAGCTCCTCGAACTCGGTCCCGCAGCTCGAGCACCTGTATTCGTATATGGGCATATATGGACTTCCTCACATCCCGAAGAGGTAATACAACCCCATGGGGATCGGCTCCATCCTTCCCTCTAAGATCCCCAAAAGTCTCCCTAAAAGCCCCTTCCTCCTACCTCCGACTGTGGGTGGGTTTGGTCCTATCCCCGCCATCCTACCGGCCAAATCCACGGCGTCCTGATACCCTCCCAAGACATCCACCAAACCTAAGGATAGGGCTTGACGTCCTGTGAATATCCTTCCATCTGCGTAAGGCTTGAGGCTGTCCTCGGGGATCCCTCGCCCCTCGGAGACGGCCTTCAAGAACTGGTCATATGCGTCCTCCAGGACCTCCTGGACGAGCTTCTTCTCCTCCTCCCCCATCCTGCGTAGTGGTGAACCTATGTCCTTGTACTGGCCAGTCTTGAGTACTTCAACCTTGAGGCCGAGCTTCTCTAAGAGCTTCTCTACGTTGGGAAACTCCGCCATCACCCCTATGCTCCCAGTTATCGTCCCGGGGTTCGCCATTACGGTGTCGGCGGCGACGGCTATGTAATAGCCTCCCGACGCTGCCACGTTCCCCATAGAGGCTACGACCCTCTTCCCCCCTTCCCTTGCCCTTAGGACCGCCCTATATATCTCCTGCGAGGCCGCCACGCTCCCTCCGGGGCTTTCTATCCTAAGAACTATCGCGGCGATCGAACGGTCATTCGTGTACTTCTTCAACTGCTTCACCACCGGCCCTGGTTCCAATATGGTCCCCCTCACCTCCACCAGGGCCACCTTCTTCTTCCCGAACCCCTCAGGAAGGCCCCAGAGGACTAAGGTCGTCCCGACGACGGCCAGGAGGAGCAACAAAGCTATTATACGATCCCGTCTTCGGTTCATTTATCAGCTTTCCTTCAACTTAAAGATAAAGTTTTGAGGGAATCTTGTCAAGAGGCTTCGCGGTCCTCGTTCCACCGATCGGAGTCCCTCTGGTCGACAGACTACTTGGCGGCCATCCTACGTTTGTTCGACCTTCCTCATAACCTCCGCTCCCCCCGCCACCTCCAATATCTCCTTGGTTATGGCCGCCTGCCTGGCCTTGTTGTACAGGAGGGTGAGCTCCTCTATCATCTCGTCCGCGTTGTCGGTTGCGTTCTCCATGGCCACCATACGGGCTCCCTGCTCCGCGGCGAAGGATTCCAAGAGCGCCCTCCATATCTGTACCACGAGGTACCGCCAGAGGAGCACCTCCAAGAGGACCTCCTCGGATGGTTCATAGAAGTAGGGATGCACCGGCCCTTCGACGGGCTCGTGGGGGACTATCGGAAGGAGCGGCCTCAGCACGACCTCCTGACGAACCGGCGAACAGAACTCCTGATGGACGACCTCGACGAACTCTAAGTTTCCGCTCAGATAGACTTCCCCTATCCGCTCGGCGAGCTCCCTGGCTCGGTCTACGCTGAGCTCTTGGAATATACCCACTTCCTCGTGGAGAACGGGACCTGCGCTCCTCCTGAAGAAGTCCCTCGCCTTCTTCCCCACCAATATCAACCCCACCTCGACCTCCGGCCTCTCGGCCATCCTCTCGGTCGCCCTCCTGAGCACGTTACTGTTGAAGGCCCCGCAGAGCCCCCTGTCCGAGGTCACGACGACTAAGGCCCCCCTTCCCGACGTTCCAGGAGATAAAAGGGGGTGGGACTCCTTCCTCACCCTGATGCAGAGGTGACCTATGAGCCTCTCCAAACCCCAAGCGTAGGGCCTGGCGCGGAAGAGGGCCTCCTGAGCCCTTCGGAGCCTCGCCGCCGCTACCATCCTCATGGTGTTGGTTATTTGGCGTGTGCTCCGGACGCTCGCTATCCTCCTCCTTATGTCCCTCAGGGCCGGCATAGCTCATCCCACGTGGAAGGTCCTCTTGAACTCCGCTATAGCGTGGTGGAGCTGCTTGAGCATAGCCTCGTCCATCTCCTTCTTCTCCGCTATATCCTTGAGGAGCTGAGGGTGGTTCACTTCCATATACCTTAGGAGCTCCCTTTCGAACCTCCCTATCTCCTCGGTAGGGACATCGTCCAGAAATCCGTTCACACCTGCATATATGGAGACTATCTGCTTCTCCACGGGCATGGGGGAGTACTGATCCTGCTTTAAAAGTTCGGTGAGCTTCTCCCCACGTAGTATCTGCGCCTGCGTGGCCCTATCCAGCTCGCTCCCGAACCTCGCGAAGGCCGCCACCTCCCTGTACTGTGCGAGGTCGAGCTTGAGCCTACCTGCCACCTGCTTCATAGCCCTTATCTGCGCGTCCCCTCCGACCCTCGAGACCGAAATCCCCACGTTTATGGCCGGCCTTATCCCAGCGTAGAAAAGCTCGCTTTCCAGATATATCTGTCCGTCGGTTATCGAAATGACGTTCGTGGGGATGTATGCGGATATGTCCCCTGCCTGGGTCTCTATTATGGGAAGCGCCGTGAGCGACCCTCCCGTCCCGGGAACCTTCCTGACCTCGTGCCCCGGTATACCCTTGACCTTCTCCATGGCCTCCCTGAGCCCCTCCTCCCTCTCGTACACCTTGCCGTCCACGCCCTCCATGAGGTCGGGAGGGGCACCCTCAGGGACGATTATGTACCTCTCCGCCAACTTCGCGGCCCTTTCTAGGAGCCTCGAGTGCAGGTAAAATATGTCCCCTGGGTACGCCTCCCTCCCGGGCGGTCTCCTCAAAAGCAGGGAGACCTGACGGTACGCCCAAGCGTGCTTCGAAAGGTCGTCGTACACCACGAGGGCATGCATCCCCCTGTCCCTGAACCATTCACCTATCGTCGCTCCGGCGTAGGGGGCTATGTACTGGAGGGGCGCAGGTTCCGAGGCAGTAGCGCTTATGACCACGGTGTAATCCATAGCGCCGTATTCCCTCAGGGTATGCACTATCCTGGCCACGGTGGAGTTCTTCTGCCCTATCGCGACGTATATACAATAAACATCAGAGTTCTTCTGGCTTATTATAGTGTCCACAGCTATGGCCGTCTTCCCCGTCTGCCTGTCCCCTACAATAAGCTCCCTCTGGCCCCGGCCTATGGGTATCATGGAGTCTATGGCCTTTATACCGGTGTACAGTGGCTCCTTGACCGGCTGGCGGTATATGACTCCAGGGGCCTTCACCTCCATCGGACGGGTCTCCTTAGCCTCCACGGGTCCCCCTCCGTCCAAGGGACGGCCGAGGGGATCTATGACCCTCCCCAGGACCTCCTCACCGACCGGGACCTCTAAGAGCCTTCCAGTACGCCTCGCTTCGTCGCCCTCCCTGATCTCCGCCTCGGAGCCGAAGAGGATACATCCTACCTCGTCCTCCTCCAAGTTCAGCGCTACTCCGAAGACATCGTTCGAGAACTCCACCAGTTCCCCGGCCATAACGTTGTCCAGTCCATAGACCCTGGCTATGCCGTCGCCCACATATGTGACTGTGCCCACCTCCGCCGTGTCCAACCTTCCACGGTATTCCCTGAAGGCTTCCTCCAAAGCCTCCCTTATCTCCTCCGCCTGGACCATGCCCACCCCCTACAAGGAAATCTCCTCAGAAGCCTCTCCAAATTTCCCTTCAAACTCGCATCTATCCTTCGACCTCTGCCCTCTATAACTAGGCCTCCTAAAAGTTCGGGGTCCACCTCCCAGGAGATCATGAGGTTCGGCCCCCAATGTGACCTCACCCTCTCCTCCACCAGGACCTTAGTACCGTCCTTCAGGGGGAAGGCCGACCTCACCCTGACCCTGCCTACCACCTCGTCCGCCAGCCTTCGATATCGCTCGACTATCTCCCTTAACAACCTGAACTTCCTCCTCGCCCCGAGCTCACCGAGGAACTCCTTCATCACCTCGGAAAGGCCGAGGCGCTCCGCGAGGCTGCGTAGGAGGTCCTCCCTTTCTTCAAAGGCCGGATGGTCCAGCTTGCGGACGAGCTCCGGTCCAAGGGCGCTGGCTAGGGCCTCGAGCTCCTCCCCGACACGCTCCACCTCCCCGGAGGCCTCCGCCAGCTTCAGGAGCTTGAGGGCGTACATTTTGCTCTGACGACGGGACATTTCAGTTCCACCCTGATATATACTCCCTCAATATCTCCTCGTGGTCCTCCGGGGAGAGCTTCTTCTTCAATATCCTGCCGGCCAAGAGCACGGAAAGCTCGGCCGCCTCCCTCCTCAGCTCACTCCTGACCTGTTCTGCCTGGGCTTCGAGCTCCCTCTGGGCCTGTCGGAGGAAGCCCTCGGCCTGCCTCTTCGCCTCCTCCCTTATGCGCCTGGCCTCCTCCTGTGCGGCAGCTACGGCCTTGTCCACTATCCCCCTCGCCTCAGCCCTCGCCTCCTGGAGGGCGAGTTCCCCCTGCTTCCTAAGTTCCTCGGCCTCCCTCCTCTTCTCCTCCGCCTCCCTGATGGCCCCCTCCACCTTCCTTCCCCTTTCGTCCAAGAAGTGCGTGATGGGCCCCCAGAGGAGCTTCTTGAGGACATAAACCAATATCAGGAAGTTGATGATGGTGAGGAAGGTGGTAGCGTTAAGGCTGACCATACCTTCTCCTATTTCGCAGCCACAAATATAAGCAACAGAGCTATAACCAGGGAATATATCCCCGTGGACTCCGAGACCGCCTGGCCTATGAGCATGGTCCTCGTGAGGAGCCCGGCCTGCTCCGGGTTCCTTGATATGCCTTCACAGGCCTTCCCGGCCGCGAACCCCTCCCCCACCCCAGGGCCTATGGCTCCGAACCCCATGGCTATACCGGCACCCAAGAAGGCAGCGGCCCTTACAAGTTCCGCTCCGGTTATCCCTTCCATCTCTTCCCTCCTTTTTATGACGATCGCTAAGATACCCTAAGGCCGTGAATTACCCCGTTATCCCGGGGCGAACGAGGATATGCTCCCGTGGGACGGTCCAAGCCCGGAGCCATCTTAGCCTCCTCATCCTCCCCCCACCACGAATATAAGGAGGAGGGCTATCACTAAGGAGTACACCGCTGTGGACTGGGAGACTGCCTGACCTATGAGCATAGTCCTCGTAAGTAACCCCGAAAGCCTCGGCTGCCTCCCTATCCCCTCACAGGCGTTCGCGCCCGCTATCCCGGCTCCCACCCCTGGCCCTATCCCCCCCATACCCATGGCTATACCAGCTCCCAACGCCACGGCGAACTGCAGAAGTGGGGGGCCTGCCACCGAGCCGAACACGAGGACGAAGGCCACCAGGAGCCCAAATATCCCCGATGTCTCGGCCACGGCCTGGGCCACGAGCATGGTGCGCACTATCTGGTCCGCGGCAGCAGGCTGTCTGGCTACGGCCCCGTTGGCGTGGTGGGCGCAGAGCCCTTCTCCCACCCCCGAGCCCATCCCCCCGAACCCGACGGAGATACCTGCCCCCAAAAACCTCGCTATCATCCCCAGGTCCACCCCCATACTTCCTCCTCAGTCGCTCACTGCGACGGCAGTGTACGCTAAAGCCAGCATAGTGAAGACGAACGCCTGTATCGTCCCCACGAAGAGTCCGAAGAATAGGTTGAGGCCCACGGGAAGTAGGACGTGCCTTACCAACGCCGACACCACGAGGAGTATTATGGCCCCCCCCATGATGTTCCCGAAAAGACGGAACGCCAACGACACTCCCTTCGCCATCTCGCCTATTATGTTCAGGGGAAGCATGGGGGGGAAGGGCTGGAGATAACCCTTTATATACTTCTTCAGCCCCTTCTTCCTGATGGCGGATGTATGCACCATGGTGAGCACGACGAGCATACATCCGACGGGAACGTTCAGGTCCCTCGTCGGCTCCTCAAGACCTGGAACGACCCCTATTATGTTCGAGAGCCACAAAAACAAGAAGAGGGAACCTATCCAGGGAAGGTAGGCCCTGTTCCCCGGACCAAGGGTGTCCGAAATGAGGTCGTCGAAGAACTCCGTTACAAATTCGAAGGTCGCCTGGAGCCTCCCGGGGACCTCCCTGAGCCTCGAACGGACGAGCAGGGCCGCCCCTATCCAGATCCCCATGACGAGCCAGCTCATCACCGCCGTGCGGGAGTTTATAACAATTTCGTGCCCTCCGAGCAGGAACCTCCACTGGGGCATAGCTCCTATCTCTATCTCAGGTTTGGCCTTCAAGGCCAAAGCCACCTCCAAGGCTAACACTCCGACCAAGCCCAACAGGAGTTTACGCCGTCCGGTCACGATAGCTCCCCCTTCCTAGCTAAGGCGAACTTCCAGATGTAGACCCCGGCCTGTACGGTGAGTAGCCCGCATATGGTGGCCAGGGGGTCGAGGCCGGTCTTGGTGAGGAGCAGGACCAAGGCCAATATTAGTGCACCGTACCTCAGGAAGTACCTCCCCGCGGCGTATCCCCTGACCCTCCCCTGGGGGATGGTGGCGGCCTTAAAGACCTCCTGAGCCATGATCCGGAAGTTGGCCATGCCGAGCAGGGAGCCGGCCCAGAACCCTAAGGCCACCTCCGGACGCCTCATCAGACTTAAAAGCACTAGTCCCACCACAAGTCCTAACCCCGCGGCACATCCCAAGATCTGGTACATAGCCCTCCTGGCCTCCGGGAAGTTCCCCGTCATATCGCCCCCGAGCTTTTAAGGAGCCTGTACACGTAGAAAAATCCGGCCCCTATTCCCGAAAGTATCCCCAGGACCACGAAAGCTCCCCCCCCTCCTACCTTCCTCTCCAAGAACAGGCCCAGTAACAACCCCAGAGCTACGGCGGAAGCCATGATTAACCCCAGTTGGGATATGAGCCCAAAATACTTCAGTACATCACGCCATTGGGAACCATAAGGTTCCCTATCTCTTCCCCTCATCTCCGGCCTTCGCCTCCGGAGCCCCACTCGTGCAGTTCCCCTTGAAGACGGCCCCCTCCTCCACCACCAGAAGCCTCGTCCTCAGGTCTCCTATGACCGAAGCACTGGACTGAAGGACCACCTTGTGGGATGCGTCCACAGAACCTTGCACCTTCCCACCCACCACGACCTCCTTCGCCTGGATGTCCGCTTCGACCACCCCTTCCTCCCCTATGACCAAAAGGCCCGAGCATTTCAATTCCCCCTTCACCCTTCCGTCCACCCTGATGCTGTTTTCCACCGAAAGCTTTCCTTCGACCTCTGAACCTTTGCCTATAAGCGTATTTATGGCCCCTACATCGTTCTTCGGCATCCTGCCCTCCGTACTTTGTCTTGTCCCTTTCCTTTTGGAAGAGTTTTAGAAAGTAACAATATATCCTCCCGATGTCAATACCCCTGGTCCAAAGTTCAGTTCGAAAACCCTTGACAGATGAAGGATATCGCAGTACATTGAACCTGACCATCGACGGAGATGAACTCAGATGCACCAGAGGATCTTGGAGATAGTGGTATTTCTGGCCGACGAGCTCAACCGCAGAGGTGGGGAGCTGAAGGACATAGCCAAGCTCTCCAACGACCTTCGTCGCCAGGGATATACGGAGAACGAGATCAGCGCGGCACTGTCCTGGCTGTTCGAAAGGCTCGGGGAGGGCAGGAGGTGGGAAGGAACTACATATTCCGGCGCCAGGGTGCTCCACGAAGTGGAGCGGAGGGTGCTGTCCCCGGAGGCGTACGGGTACCTCCTCCAGCTCAAAGCATTGGGCCTTATAACTCCTGGACAGATGGAGGCCACGATAGAGAGGGCCATTATGACAGGAGCTGGCAGGGTGGATAGGGAGGACATAAAAGCTTTGGTCGCCTCCCTACTCTTCGGTGAAGGCGTGGACGGCGGTGAGACACTACACTGAGGTGGGATATGGGTAGATCTTTGGTCATAGTTGAGTCTCCTGCCAAGGCCAAGACTATAAACAAATTCTTAGGTAAAGATTACGATGTAAAGGCTTCGATGGGTCACATCTGTGACCTTCCCGAGAACAGGCTTGGAGTGGACATCTACGACGGATTTCGCCCTAAATATGTGGTGATACCTGAAAAGCGCAAGGTAGTATCCGAGTTGAAGAGGGCCGCCCAGTCCGCCGACAGGGTGCTCCTCGCCACCGACCCCGACAGGGAGGGGGAGGCGATAGCCTGGCACATAGCAGAACGGGTGGTGAAGGGAAAGAGGGAGGTCAGGAGGGTCCTGTTCCACGAGATAACGGAGAGGGTCGTAAAGGAGGCGATCGCAAACCCACAGGACATAGATATAAGGAAGGTGTACGCCCAGCAGGCGAGGAGGGTACTGGACAGGCTCGTCGGATACCAGGTCAGCCCCCTACTGTGGAAGACCATAAAGGGTGGTCTGAGCGCGGGGAGGGTCCAGTCCGTGGCGCTGAGGCTCATATGTGAGCGCGAGGAGGAGATAGAGAGGTTCGTGCCCGAGGAGTACTGGACCATAAAAGCGAGGCTAAGGACGACCTCGGGTGAGGAATTTGAAGCTGTCCTGGTCCAGAGGGGGGAGGAGAAGCTTAAGATCCCCGACAGGGAGACCGCCGAAGGCATCCTGAGGGAGCTCGAGGGCCTCCCCTTCGCGGTGCGCCAGGTACTCTCAAAGGAGGTGAAGCGCAACCCCCCTCCCCCGTTCATAACCAGCTCCCTCCAGCAGGAGGCCGCCAGGAAGCTCGGTTTCTCCGCCGAGAAGACGATGAGGGTGGCACAGGAGCTCTACGAGGGGGTGGATTTAGATGGGGAGCGCACCGGCCTTATAACCTACATGCGCACGGATTCGGTGAGGCTCGCCGATGAGGCAGTCAAAGCCGTCAGGGAGTTCATAGCGAGCTCCTACGGGCCCAACTTCCTCCCCGGGAAGCCGAGGGTCTTCAAATCCAAGAAGGGCGCTCAGGAGGCCCACGAAGCCATCCGCCCGACCGACGTGCGCAAGGAGCCGAGGAAGGTGAGGAAATTCCTAAGCCAGGACCAGTTCAAGCTATACGAGCTTATATGGAAGAGGTTCTTAGCATGCCAGATGGCCCAGGCGGTGCTGGACAGGAAGACGGTTGAGGTCGTGGCCGGGGATCACCTCTTCCGTGCCACGGGAAGCACGGTAAAGTTCTCAGGGTTCACCGTGCTCTACCAGGAGGCGAAGGACGAGGACCAGGAGGAGAAGGAGGTACCCCTTCCTGAGCGCATAGGTGCGGGCGAGACCTTGGAGCTCCTCGGGCTTTCACCCGAGCAGCACTTCACCAAACCTCCCCCACGCTACACCGAAGCTTCCTTGGTGAAGGAACTGGAGACGAAGGGCATAGGTCGGCCGAGCACCTACGCCCAGATAATCGGGACCCTTAAGGAGAGGAAATATGTAGTCAAGGAGAAGGGGAGGTTCGTGCCCACGGGACTTGGCAGAGCGGTAAAGTCCCTCCTGGT
>DTYS01000206.1 GCA_012961755.1 Candidatus Latescibacterota bacterium | reverse complement strand
GAACTCTCCCTCCTTAGGAACTCCATCTCCCCGTCGCTCACGCCGGACAGCGCTTCGCCGACGAGCTCCCTCGCCTCGGAAATTTTAACTCTAAGTTCGGCCACAATAGCCTCTATATTCTTCGATGTTACGGTGTCCACATCTAGGTGAGTCCCCGGCGTCAAGTCCAGCTGGGAGGCTATAAGCACCAGCTTTCCCCTAAGGGAGGATTCCTCGGCGAGGGAAAGGGCGAGGCTATCGGCATATCTTGCGGATCTAAGTGGGCGGGCCAGGAGGTGGTCCACGATCCTGAGCCTGAAGGGGTCCTCGGTGGCCTCGGGGGACAGGTCGAGGTCATCCTCATCCATCTTCAGGTATCCCAACGCGGTCGTTATAGCTTCGTCCTTCCCTATGCCCTCGGCAAAATTAAAAGCCCCTGCGACGAGGCCGACGGCGAGAGCGAACTTCGGCAAAGGAACTTTCATCTCATCCTCCCCTTTTATGCCCTCAGCGAAGAATATATCCATTTCAGGGCGATTTGACAAGGGGCTCTTGATACTTCGGATGTCCTTCCGTATATTAAAACGCCAAGGACCCGTGGGGCGTACGGTTTCACGGGGACGTTATGATAAGAGGGAGTACGGTCGGCACTGTGGCCCTCCAGGCGGTGCTGGCCGAATACGAGCTCGGAACCATATATAGCGTGACGGGCGCAGGGGGCACGGCCGGGAGGACCTGGAAGGTCAGGACCTCCACCGGGGACTATTTCCTCCGCCTGCGGGGGGTGAGGACGTCCTCCGAAGCGAGGCTGCTCTACGACCACGGACTGAGGGAACACTTGATAGCACGGAGGGTTCCCACGGTCTCCGCCGTCCACACGAGGACGGGGGAGAGGTGGGTACGGACGAAGGGTAGGGTCTATGAGCTGTATCCCTTCGTGGTCGGGAGGCAGTTCCGTCCCGAAAGCGAAGGGGAGATAGCCGAGGCAGCCCGGACCCTCGCCAAGTTCCATAGGGCCGCTGCGGACTACAGGCCGCAGGTTAAAGAGCCCGTGGCCCAGTACACCACCTTGGGGTTCTCGGACGAGGTAAGCGACCGTCTGGACGACCCCCGTCTCCAGCTGGCCAACATGCTGAAGGTGCGGGAGATGGCGTCCTCCGAGCAGGAGCGGGAGCTCGTGGACAGGTGCATCGCCAGGGTGAGGGCCCTTATGCGCTCCTACGCCGGGACGAAATACGACCGCCTCGCAGGATGGGTCGTGCACGGCGACTACACCCCGGCCAACCTGCTCTTCTCGGAGGAGGGGAAAGTGGTGGGGATATTCGATCTGGATTGGGCAATGCCGGGAGCCCGCTGTAGGGACGTAGCCGACGGCCTTTACTTCTTCGCCAGCGTGCCCCGAAGGATGGATCCCTCAGACATATGGTCGCTCACGGAGGCAGCCGAGCTGGACCTGGACCGGTGCACTATCTTCCTTGAGGCGTACCACGAGGTCGCACCGCTCCTACGGCACGAAGTCGACGCCATCCCCTGCGCCTTCGCGGGAAGGTGGTTCTCGGTGCGCTTGGAGGGCATGGCCAAGGTGGACGCGGGCGAACGCTTCAGGTTCTTCTCCCGTGATATAGAAAGACCCCTCCTATGGTTCGACAGGAACTGGCCGCTCCGGTGATAGGTGTGCTCGGCATCCTCTTGAGCACTCACCCCCTCACGGCCTCCTTAAGCTCTTCACACACCCACGTGGCCTCACGGAGGTCCTAACGAGGCTCTCATTCCCCGAGGTGTCCACCGCGTGCACCCTATACCAGTGCCTTCTGGTACCTCCCTTGTCCATGAACCTCCTCCCCCGCACGGGTTCGGAGTTGAGCCTGACGAACTTCCCTGTGGGAAGGTCTGACCTGTACACGTTGAACCCGGCGAGGTCCCGGTCCACCACCCTCCCCCAGGTTATCTCGACCCCCTCTGGCGTCGCGCAGGCCCTCACCTGCCTCGGCGAGGAGGGAGGCGTGGAATCGCGTGGGACTACCTCACCCGACGAGCGCGGGGGGCCCTCGTTCCCCGCCCTGTCCACGGAGGTCACAGCGTAAACGTACCTCACTCCCTTCTCCACCCCCCCGTCGGCGAAGCTCCTCACACCCCGGGATAGCTCTCCGAGCAGCTCAGGCTCCCCGCCCACGGGCCTCCTGTAGAGCCTGTACTTGACGACGTCGGAGGAAGGGCTCGGGTTCCAGGCTAGCCTCACCGTGCCGTCGTCCTTCACCTCCACAGCTAAGGTTGAGGGCGGGGAAGGTGGTTCGTCGTCCGGCATCGTAAGCTCGAGCAGGGCCATAGGGCTTTCGTTCCAGGAGCTGTCGACGGCGGATACCCCGAAGTAGTAACTCCCACCGGGACGCAGCCCCGCGTCGCCGTACCCTCCGTCGAAGAACCACGTCGTATCGGGCCCCACAGGGCTCCCGTTTAGCCTCGTCATTATGTCCCTGGTCCGGCCCCTATACACGTAGTACCCCCTGAGGTCTTCGGCCAAGGACGGCCTCCAACGGACAATTACACCCCTTCCCTCCGGCTCCCATATCAACCCTGTAGGAGGCTCGGGTGGTGTTGCGTCCTCGACGAGGACGGAGACAGCGTTGGAACGCCGGCTCACGTTTCCAGAGAAGTCCGTGGCGCTCACCTTGTAGAAGTAGGGACGTCCCTCCCTCATGGTGGTGTCGAGGTACACGGGGCTGTCGCCCGGGACGTGCTCCGGATTTATCCTGGAGAACTCCCCCTTTAGCCCTGTGGAGCGGTACACATCGTAGTGGGACAGGTCAAGCTCGAGGTTCATGTCCCAGGAGAGGCGCACGCCGCCCCGCAAGGGCATCGCCGAGAGGCCCTTCGGCACGGCGGGGGGGACCCTGTCCTCCGGCACCGCCTCCACGACCTCGGAGGGGGGGCTCTCACGTCCCGTCACGTCCACCGCGGTGACGTAGTATAGGTACCTCTTCCCGTTCTCGAGCCACACGTCGGTGTACGACGGAGGGGTCCCCTCCATCCTGAGTATTACCTCCCTGTCCACCCTCCGGAACTTCCCAGCCCCTGGGTCCTTGCGGTACACCCTGAAGCAGAAGGCGAGATCGGAGAGATCTCCCCTCCAAGGAGGATATCCCCACCTCAGGGTCACCCTCATGTCCCCCACCTCCACCTTCAGCTCCCCCGGCGGGACCGGCGGTCGGGTGGGTCCCCTGACCTCCTGCGGCCGGCTGGGAGGACCCTCCTTCCCCGTCGGATCTACGAAGGTTATGCGGTATAGGTACCCACGTCCACCTGCCGTCCTGTCGACGTACAGCCTCCCTAACACCTCGGCTACCTTGGGGTCCAGGAAGGAAAGTATCGTAGAAGTGAAGTTGCTCCTCCTGACCCTCCTGAGGGTCTGGAAGGGGCTCTCCCCACCGACGGCCCCTGCCAATATCTCGTACGATCTGCCGAGGCTGTCCATTGCCGCGTACGGGTCGAAGACCCCTAATATGGGCCTGGGGTTGAGTTTCACGAACCTCCCGGTTCCGGCGGGGGCCCTGTACACGTTGAATCCGATACCCCTGGCAGGGGTCTCCGTGAGGTAGATGTAAACCTCCCCGTCCCTCGCCACGGCCACGAACGGGGGGACCTCCCCCGCAGCCCAGGAGGAAAGGATCAGAGCGCAGGCCAGTAGGAACATCTTGCACACCTCCCTCAACGACCACGGTAACTGCCCAAAGGACCTATGCTCACAGCGTGGGATACCTCCGTGCTTACGAGCCCCACCCCGTTGGTCGCCCAGACCTGGACCACGTAGGCCCCGTCCGGCCTGAGTTCGAGCTTAGGCCAACTAGCCTGAATCTTCCCCTGCACGGTGTACCTCGGGACCAGGACCTCTCCACGCATGACCTCCCTGACCTCTACCTCGTAACCCGAGATCCCCGACTCCTCGTCCACGGCACTCCAGTAAGCTCTGAGCACGTAGCGGTCCCCCGTCCCTTCGATCTTGGACCTGAGCGAGGTTATGACGGGTCCGGTGTCGTCCACGTACGACGCCGTCACCGGGACGGGGTACCTCAGGACCTTGCTGTACCTGCCGAACACGTCCTTCGTCCTCAACGACAGGTAGTAATCCCTCCCGACCTCGAGCTTGCAGGCGAACTTCATCCGCGGCTCGGAAGTGAAGGTCCAGGCCGAGACGTTGGTCCGTCCCCTCTTCGTCCCTATCGCGTACTCGTACCCTGCTATCGTATTGTAAGGCCCTGGCACGGACCAGGTGGCCTCGAGGCCGTGCATGGAAGTCTGCACGAACTCAAGCACCTCGGGAGGGTCCGGTCGGCCGACGACCGTTATGCCGTCGGTCGTTGCGGTGGAGTAGGAATTCCCTCCGTTCTTCACCTTGACGGTCACGAAGTAGGTCACCCCATCCTCGAGGTGGAGGCCGTCCGCTGTCCTCCATCCGGCGTCCTTCTTGGTAGAGGTCCAGCGCCTCACGTCCCACGCCCCTGGGACGGTGCCCACGGCGTACTCCACCTTCTCTATACCGGTCTCGGGGTCGAACGCCGTCACCCTGAACCTGAGCTGGTCCTCCACAGCCGTGTACTCCCCCTCGTCCTCGACCGAGACCTCGGGTGGGGTATGGTCCTCCAAGTATACCTCAGCGGTGCCCACTTCGCTCCGAAGGCCGGCAACGTTCAAAGATCGGGCCTGCACGTAGTAAGTGTTTCCGACCTGCAGGTCCACCTGGACCGAGAAGTCGAAGGTCCCGCTGGGCGCTATCTCGAGGCCGAGGGTACCGCCCGAAAGGGAGGCGTAAGGACCTGTGGACGGGTAGGCCGGGGTCCAATCCAGCACGTCGGTCGCCCCAGGGGATGAGCCCACGGCGACCTTGGTGCAAAACAACCACGTCTCCTCGTCCCCCAGGTTGCTCAGCCTGAGGATAAGCAAGCTTCCCTGATATGAGAGCACGGCGACCACGGGGGTCTTGGGGGGTGTGAAGTCCAGTACGAAGCCGGCCCAGGTGGGTTCGCTCCCGTCCCCGTCGCCGTTCACCGCCCTTACCCCGACCCAGTAGCTCCCTCCGTTCTCCAGGTAGAACCCGGGGGACCCCGTCCCAAGCTCGGGCGAGAAGTGCAGGTTCTTCTGTCCCCCGCCTGGGGGCAGGACGAAGTCGAGCCCCTCACCCCAGGGCCTCACGTCGTCGCTCCCCTCGGAGGTCCCTACCGCGAACTTGTATCCCGCTATTCCGGTCTCGGGATCGTCCGAAGGGACTACATACACCGGCACGAAGCTCGAGGAGGTGACGAAGGTGGGGACATCCACGTCGGGGGCGGGGGGCGGGCTCGGGTCTGTGGGAGCCACAGGCCCTGAGACAGCCACATCGCTTACCAGGCCGTAGTTGTTCACAGCAACCACGCTCACGTAGAACGTCTCGAGGAAGGCCAACGGCTCCCCGTAGTGGGTGAGGAAAGTATCGAGCCCTACCGAGACGAACTTATCGGGGTCCCATGAAGTTATAGGCTCACGGTCCAGCGCGTACCTGTACTCAGCTATCCCGCTCTCCGGGTCAGAACTTCCCCTCCATCCCTTCCTGAGCGTCGGCGTCCCGGGCTCCCCCGTGAAGAACCATGTGGTCACATCGAGCCACTCCGGCTTCATCGGGGGCGTGAGGTCCACGTGTATGGGTTGGGAGTAACCGGCCTGGCTCCAGAGCCCCTCGCCGTTCCTGGCCCTCACCACCACCTTGTACCTGTGGTCGTTCTCGAGCTCGAGGCCCCTTATCGTGACCGAGTCGAGCCCCCCCGCAGACCTCCAGTCCCTGACGAGGCTAAGGGAAGGTTCTACTTGTAACACCCTGTACTCGTATTCCACCACCCCGGACTCCTGGTCCTCGCTCGACCAGCTGACGGAGATCTGGTCCGGCACGACCACGTACCCGGTCCCGTGCACGACAACGGGCACGGTAGGAGGAGTATAGTCGTGCTCCATCTCGAAGGTCCCCACGTCCTCCCAAGCGGTGGGGACAGCCCCCTGCAGCGCTCCCACGGTCACCGTCACGTCCGCCGACCTCCAGTTCGTGTACCCGGCAGGTCCCCTCGCCCTGACGAACAGGGTCCTCTGGGATGTATATGTAGAAGCCTTCTCTTCGCCGCCGGTCCTTTGATCCTCCTCCACGAAGTAATGTTCGAGCTCGGTGCGGGCGCCCACGTTGATCCACGAGCCAGGGTCGGGCGAGGACGCACCCTCTTCGGCCACCTGGTAGCTGAAGTCCGCTATACCGACGGGATGGGAGGCTCCGAAGTGGACGGAGAGCCTTGCGCTTCCGGGCCCCTGCCACGAGTCCACATGAAGCTCGGAGACCGTAGGGACCTGCAGCATCTGAGCTACCTGCTGTTTGGCTATCTCCGCTAACGCAAGCAACGACACCAGGACAACCTTACCGGGACCCTGGGCCGCATCGGAGCGCTTCTTTATGCGGTAGTAAAGCCTGTCGTATATGTCGTAGATGTTCTCGGTGAGCTGGGCCTTAAGCTCATACAGGTGTTCCACCTTGGCCTCCAGCTCCCTTATCTTGGTGTAATAACTCCCCTGGAATTCGAGGAACTGGGATATGAGCGTGTCCATAAGG
>DTYS01000205.1 GCA_012961755.1 Candidatus Latescibacterota bacterium | reverse complement strand
TGAGGGTGGAGAACTCCCGAGGGGTACAGGTGGCCTCCGGCTGGAGCGAACGGTTCTACGTACAGCCCAGGGGAAGGGCGGTAGTAAACTCCGACGAGATGATAGACTACGACACGGTCGAGTTCGACAGGGAACTCTTCGACCAGGCTATGTCCACCGGTAGGCTTCCTGAGGACATCTACACGATCCACATAGAGGTATGGAGGGTCGGCGGGGAGAGGCTCGAGGAGATCGAAGCTGGGTTCACTATCCTTTCCTTTGGACAGCCTTTCCTCATAAGTCCGGCGGACGGGGAGGTCGTAGGCGTACAGCAGCCATTCGAGTGGGAGGCCGTCACCGACCGGCCTGACTTCGAGGTGCACTATATGGTGAGGATCTACGAGGTGCTCACGGGACAGGGACCGAACGAGGCCGTCTCCGCGAACAGGCCCTTCTACGAGCGTGAGATCGTGGACCTGACCTCGTTCACGTACCCCCTGGACGGACCGGAGTTCCAGCTGGGCAGGAGGTACGCCTGGTACGTCCAGGCCCTGGACGGAAGGGGCGTCCCTTTGGGGGAGAACCAAGGTAGGAGCGAGGTCTGGACTTTCAGGTTCGGGGTGGACCCCCAGGAGATGATATCCGGGATCGAGAGCCTCACCCTTGAGGAGGGGTTCCTGTCCCTCGTCGAGCTGTCGGAGGTCGAGGTGACGGAGACCCCGTACTCCTACGTGCTCTCCGGGAACGCGGGCCTCAGGGTGGAGGCCTCGGTAGGTGCGTTCACGGTCCCCGTGACCTTGGACGGCCTCTCCCTGGGCAAGGACGACCTGGAGCATCCCCAAGTTACGGGGGGCACGGTCTACGGAGAGGTATCCGCCGGGGACCTGGGGTTGGACTTCGGAAAGTTCCCCTTGGAGCTCACTGACATAAGGTACGACCCGATGGGAGGACTTACCCTGGGGGCGAGCATCGTCCTTCCCGGAGGGGCGACTTACCCCCTCGAAGGCCGCCTCAGGCTGACGGAGTCCGGGCCCTCGGGGGAGTTGAGGGCCTCAGGAGGGCCCTTCATGTCCCTTGGAGGGGAGGAGGTGGCCTTCGAGGCCACCGAGTTCAGGGTGAGGTTCTCTGAACCTGAGGTTCGGATGGGAGGGGAACTCCGCATCTTCGGCGAGAGGTTGCCCTGTAAGGTCGAGGACTTGGAGGTATCGTCAGACGGGAGCTTCTCAGGCAACGTCGACTGCGAGCGGGAGTTCGTCGTGCAGCTCGTCCCCGGGTCGGACGTCGTCGTCCTTGAGATAAGTTCGGTCTCAGGTAGGATCTCGGGCGACGTGGACGGGGAGGTCGGATACGAGCTCGTCGTGGAGGGGGAAGTTCGGATATCTTACGGAGGTGCAGGGTGCGGGGGTGAGGTAGTGCTCGTGATAATCCCCGACGGATTGGCGGTGAAGTCCTTCTCCTCTGACTGTCGGTCCGGCCTCGACTTCCTGGACTTCGGATGGCTGAAGCTCTCCGTAGGGGACCTCGGGCTTTCCGAACTTTCCTTCTCCGACGGGGCCTTCGACTTCTCCTTCGAGATGAGGACAGGGCCCTACTTCCCCTACCTCGGCGTAGAGCTTCCTCCGGTAAAGGCGACCCTGGACCCCGAGGGGCTCCACCTGCCGGAAATGTCCCTGCCGGATATCTCCCTCGCCACGGTCGACTTCGAGGGGTTCGGCCTCAGACCCACCTCCTTCTACATGGCCGGGGTGGTGCTGCCCCTCTTCGGGGAAGGGGTGTGGCCCGAACCGGATTTCTCCTTAGAACTTGTGCCACCGGGGGGCCTCCCGGAGTGCTTAGAAGGTTTGAGGCTCGGTAGATGTTCCTTCGAAGGGGACGAGTTCACGGTCGAGCTGCCGACTCACACCTTCCCCGAGCCAGGGTGCAGGATGTCGCTCGGGGGGCTGGCCTTCTATATCGTCGAGATCTCCGGGAAGTTCAGGGCCTCCGCGGGGGGCAGGAGCGCGGAAGTCTCGGTGAGGGGAAGGTTGGACCTCCCTCCGACCCTTTGCTCCGGCAGCGTGGACCTCGAACTGAGGATGGACTCGAGGGGCAGGCTGAGCGGGAAGGCGGAGCTGGCCCCTTGTCCCCTCTCCCTCGGGGCCCTGAGGTTCGTGGCCACCAAGTCAAGCTTGGACCTCTACGTCGAGGGGGAGGAGCAGAGGGCGGTCGTAGAGATGGAGGGGAGGCTCGAGCTTCCAGGTCCGGACGGGAGGACGTCCACAGCATCGGGCGTGGTCCGCTACGACCTCCTAAAAGGTGAACTGCTCTACGCCAATGTCGAGTTGGAGGACCCATTTGTATGGGAGGTTCCCGCGGGGTCCCCGGTGCTTTCGTTCGTCGTACGTAAGGCCCACCTGGGGACGGAGGGACTCGAGCTCCACGGAAGGGGGGAGCTCACGCTCGAGGGTGGCAGGGTAGGGGTCCGCTTCGAGGACCTGACCCTGGACCTGCACACGCTCCGGGTCGCCTCGGGCAGGGTCTCGTTCGAGGACAGGTTCGGGTTCAGGGTGAAGCTCTCGGGGGATGAACTCGCCTGGGAGGCAGTCCCCTTAGGGACCGAACCCGGGGAGGACATGGCCATCTCCTTCGACCTTCCGTGGGACATATCCCTGGGGCCTGGGGGACTCTCCGTCTCAGGGAAGGCGACGGGGAGGATCAGGTACGGGGGACTTAAGTTCGACGGCCTTCCGGTGGAGTTCTCGCACGACTTCCTGTTCTCCCTAAACCCGTTCGGAGTGGGGAGTGGGAGGGCGGAATTTAGGGACGAGGACAGGAGGGTCGCTCTGCTCGACCCTGACGGTTTCTTCCCGGAGATCTGTCTCCTCCCTTCGGAGCTCCCCTCCGTACTCCCCCTCCCTTCGGAGGAGGTCGCCTACGTGGAGCTCGCCGAGGACGGGGTGCCCTCGGTGGGCTGGGAGGAGACCCCTCAGGGCCTGCGCATATACACCTTCCCGGAAAGCCCCGTCCCTCTCAGGTTCCCGGCGCTCCGGATGGGAAGGCCTGATTTGCCCACGGTGGAGGTCTCCTTCGACGTGACCGTAGACCCCGACGACCTCTCACTCCTCTCCGGCCAGATAGGGACGGAGGTCCCCGAGACTTCCCTACCGGACTTCGACCTATCGGGTGCAGGTATACCGCTCCGACTCAGGAGCTTCCTGTATCGGCCCGCCGAGGGGTTCTCCTTCGACGGGAGGATGTCCATCTACGGACGAGAGCTTCCCTGTGAGGTGCAGCTCGAGCTCGGGGGCGACGGCAGGCTCACGGGCCAGGTGGAGTGCACCCTGGACTGGGATGTGCCGTTGGCAGGGGAGAAGCTGGTCCTGCACCTGGGGGAGGTCTCCGGCTCCCTGGACGTCGACCTTTTATGTGAGGCCTCCTACGGGCTGACGGTCTCGGGCAGGTTGGTCCTATCCCTGTCCGACAGCGTAGCGTGCGGGGCCGACCTAGTGCTGACCGTGACCCAGGACGGCACCCGGGTCGATGAGTTCACGCCGGACTGCGCTGCCGGCCTCCACGCCCTGGACCTCGGATGGGTAGTCCTGAGCATCGGCAGCCTCGCCCTGTCCGACCTCCAATTTTCGGACGGGACCTGGAACTTCTCGCTCTCCGTGGACGTGGACCTCTCGTTCCCGGACCTTCCCGGGTTGGACCTTCCTCCCTTGCAGGGCGTGACCCTGGACCCCGAGGGATTCCACTTCCCGGAGGTCTCCTTTCCCGAGCTCGGAGGCCTCGCTCCCTTTCCCTTACTCGGCTTTAGGCTTCAGCCCCTGGCCTTCAGGATGTCGGGGTTCACCTTCCCCTGGTTCGGCTGGGAGGGGGGAAGCTCGGGGGACTGGGGCCTGAGCTTCGACTTCGGCCTCTCCCTGCCGGAGCTCCCCGCAGGTTTCCCTGACTGCATGAGGGACCCAGGGCTAGTGCTCCTGGACTGTAAGTTCCAGGACGGGATACTTACCGGGGAGGTCGAGGCCACCGTCCTGGAGGAGCCAGGATGTTCCATCCCGTTAGGGGGTGGCCTCTATTTGAACGTCCTACACATCTCAGGTGGCTTCCACGAGGGGGGAGGGGAACTGCTCGTAAGGTGCAGCCTGACCTTACCGGAGAGGTTGAGATGCGAGGGATACGGTGGTCCCTTGGACATAGCCGGGACGGAGCTCATCGTGGACGGCCGCGGGCACGTCAGGGGTACGGTGGAGGACGTGGTCCTGCCCTGCCCCCTGAGGGTGGGACCGTTCGTCGTCCAGGTGACGGGAGCGGACCTCGTGTTCGACGTGGAGGCGGGCGTCCAGAAGGTGCTCCTGGACCTGGGGGGTCAGCTCCAGCTCCCCGGCCCCCAGGGCCAGGAGGTCTCGGTGGAGTGCGCCTTGGTCTACGACCTCGTGGACGGGAGGATGGTCGAGGGAAGCGTGGCCCTGGCCCAACCTTTCCTGTGGCAGGTTCCGGAGGACCTTCCAGTGCTGAGCTTCCTGGTCCAGCAGGCCGTCCTCGACGCTTCCGGGCTCACGTTGGACGGGTCGGGAAGCTTGGTGTCTGAAGGGCTCGGGGTGGGCGTGGAATTCGACCACCTCCTCCTGGGCCTCCCCGAGCTCGACGTCCTATCGGGCACGGCGGCGCTCCAGGGAGGTTTCGGGCTCGAGCTCGCCCTCGTGGGAGGTGAATGGACCTGGAGCGTGGTCCCCCCCGATGCCGAACTTGTGGAGGACTTCGGCGTCCTCCTTTCGTTCTCCGGCGGGGCCGTGCTCACTTCCGACGGCCTCTCCCCGTCCGGGACCGTGGACGCTGAAATCCATTGGGACGGTGAGCATTATACAGTTTCGGCCGTGCCGTCGGAGGACTTCGCCTTATCCCTCTCTCCCTTCGGGGTGGGCTCGGGGAGCGTAGACTTCTACTACGACGACCAGAAGGTCGCCGTGCTGGGGCCGGCCGGCCTGGTCCCGGCGGGGGACTTCTTCGAGGTCCCGGAGCTTCCGGACAAGGTGCCGCTTCCGACGCTGGAGGTGGCCTACCTCAGGACGAGGGACGATCAGGGGAACCTGCTCGTGGACTGGCAGGCCACGGACCAGGGGGTAGAGATCACCGGAGGGAGCGTCCCCCTCCTCCTCCCGTCCCTCTCCTACGGAGGGGACGTGCCCCAGGTGGAGGTCTCGTTGGAGGTCACGCTGAACCCCTCCGACTGGAGCTTGGTCTCCGGGAGCGTGGAGGTGAACCTCCCCTCACCCATATCCCTGGTCGGGCTCCCCTTCGAGGTCACAGGGCTTTCGTACTCCCCTGTGGACGGTCAGTACAGATTAAGGGCTGACCTGAGGGTGCTCCTTCCCGAAGTCCTGGATATGGACCTGGTGCTCACGGACGTGGCCATCTCCGCATCAGGACTTTCGGGCCCTGCGGCGGTAGGAAGCTACTACGAAACCCACCGGTCCGACGAGACCTACATAGCTTCCGAGCACCTCGGCGCCGTGACCTTTAAGGTTAACGCCCTGGATTTCGGGGAGGACTCCTCCCTGAGGATGTCCGGGGACGTACTTACGGAGGCTCTCGGCCAGCAGCCGATCCACTACACTGCCCTGGTGTCGTCCGACGGCTTGGCCGCCACCCTGGACGTGGGCCACCTTCCCCAGGGACGTATATCCATAGGGCAGGCGACCTTGGAACCTATCGACCTCTCGCTTTCGATCTCCGACGACGATGTGGTCCTCGTGGTCAACGGGATATTTCGCCTGCCGACGTTCGGGGAAGGCTTCGCCCTCACGGTGGGGGGGCTCAGCTTCAGCAGGGAGGGCGTGTCCGTCGAAGAAGTGGACCTTTTGGGTGGTCCACAGGAGTTCGGCCTCTTCGGCTCGGACTTTACCGTGACGGGTGCGTCGTTCCATTACGGGGATGGGGTGTTGTACGTCGAACTTTCGGGGAGCATGACCTTCATGGGAATGGAGGTGGAGTTCTCGGGGCTTAAGATAGGTTCGGACGGCTCGGTGGAGGTGGATAACCTGCTGTCCGGACCGCTCCAGGTTGTGGATCCCTACCTCTTCTTGGACACCCTCGAGGTACAGGGGAGCTCCCTCAAGGTGACGGGTGGCGTCGGGAACCTCCCCAACCCCTTCGGACAGCTCGGCACACAGAGGTTCCGGTTCCAGGTGGACATGGGAGGGGAGGTCTCGGGCGGAGGGAGGATCTTCCTCTTAGATGAGACGCCCGGACTCGGGGGAGGGGACGACACCGAGTACAGCGTGGGGACCTTCACCCTCGACCCGACCGTGCTCCTCCTCGACCTGGACCTGGGGGACCCGTCCGGGAGTAGCGTCCAACTCGTAGTGGACCTTTACTTCGGTGACGAGAAGTTGGGCCTGGGCTCGAGGCAGGGGGAGGAGGTGGACTACGGCCTCAAGGTAGACTTCGAGGGGAACGTCACGTGGGGAGGACTGGTGGTGCCCCAGGGCCTGTTCAGCTTCGACTGGGAGACCTTCACCCTCGACGTGGAGGACGTGACCCTCTCCGGCGGGGAGGAGTTCGGCCTCGTGCTCTCGGTGAACATGAGCATAGATGCGGTCGTGGTGGGAGGGTCGCTCCAGTTCGAGGGACTGAAGATCGGCCCGGACGGGGAGGTCTCCGACCTGGCGGGGGCGATCCAAGGGGGCGAGTTCAGCATATTGGGCATCGTAGAGCTGTCGGTATCGGACGTCGAGTACAGCGATACACCTACGGAGATCGAGGTGGAAACCTCCTCGTCGGACCAGGTCCCGCAACAAACCACGCAGACCTTGAGCTTGGACAGTTACTTCTCCTTCGAGGCCCAGGTGAACGTGGCGGACATAGGAGGGGGCAGGATAGACAGGTTCCTCGTGTTCACCCAGGGGGGCAACACAGGCTTCATCGTACAGGACGCCAACTTCAGCGTGATGGATGTGGTGGAGTTCACCCTGGACCTCTACTACATGCCGGGGGATCTCTTAAGGGCGGGGGGGAACGCAAGGATAGGGGGGGCGGACGCTTTCACGGTGGTGGGCATGTTCTCCCAGAACAGGTTCGGATTGTTCGTCACCGTCGGGGTGGATATACCCATAATACCTGGGCTCATAAGCCTCTCCGGGGTGGGAGGAGGCTTCTTCTACAATCCCACCCAGGCCGACGTAGACCTGGTCAAGGGCCTCTGCGACTTAGAGGGCAATTTAGAGGACAAGATAGAACCCCGTCCGGACTTCGCCATCTTCCTGTTCGGGGAGGTGGCGGTGGTCAACGAAAGTCTCGTCAGGGGAAGCACGCTCCTGACCATGACCGGCAGCTTCCTGAGCCTGGACGCGCAGGTCGAACTGCTCGAAATGGGGGACAGGCTGGGAGGGAGGGCCCACCTCGAGATAGGTATATCGCCGGCGTATGCGGAGGGGAACTTACAGTTGACAGTGGACGTGAGCCCCCTGTTGGGTCCAGCGGGAGCCGGCCTGGAGTTCTACGTGTACGACGAAGATTCTTGGGCGGTGATGGGCAACATGGACGTGGGGATACTCTCCTTCGTGACGGCCCACGGGGAGCTGTTCGTGGGGCCTCCCGGGTTCATGGTAGACTGCTCGGTAGATTTCGACTTCGATATATGGATAATAGAGGTATCGGCCGGCTTCGAGGGTATGGTCTGGTACGCCGCCGACGTGTCGTGGGGGGGATACTTCAAGGCATATGTCGGGGTGGAGGTCCTGGAGGGGATAGCTGGGGCGAAGGGATGGCTGGAGTGCGCCGTCCTCGGGGAGCCGGACTTCTTCATCTACGGACTGGCAGGGCTCGAGGTCCACGTACTTTTCGTAAGTTGGGAGGGGAGCGTGTGGGCCAAGATATCGGGAGGGGGGGAAGTCGAGGCGGGCTTCGGTAGGGATTCTGAGATGGACAGGCTGATAGATCAGGCGAAAGGGCTGGCCGACCAGATGGAGCAGGCCAAGGAGGAGGTCCAGCAGGCGATAGAGCATGTCAGGCAACAGGTCGCTGTTGCGGTCGTCACCCTATCCACCGAGGAGCTCAGGAGGGCCGGCAAGCTCTGGATTACCGAATATTCCGAGGAAGGAAAGGCCGCGCTCCTTGATATAGAGGACGCGCCCGTACACGGCTTGTTGTTGTCCGGAGAAATGGAGCCCCTTGCGGGGGTCGTGGAGAACGCACTGGACGACTATCCGGGAAGGTCAGAGCGTGAGGCGGAGCTCGCTTCCCTGTGGCAGGAGTTCCAAGTCCTCCTGCAGGAGTTCGAGGACATGTACGGTGTGGTCGTAGGGCGCCTCAACGCCCTGGAGGCCCCTGTGCTCGAGATAGACACCGGTGAGGACTACCCCCTCCCTGGCGACCCGGCGTCTTACACGGAGACCGTCCACACCTCCCCTACGGGCGGGACCTACGTCCAGCCGGAATTCTCGGTGGACCCGGGGGTCGAGTCCGAGATGGAGGGCACTCTCGCCCAGGCCGAGCAGGAACTGCCCGACCTCGTCGAGGCCCTGGCCGATGGCGCGAACGAGATACTCCAGAGGCTCTCCCAGCTCGACCAAGTGCTCTACTCGGACCCGGACGGCAACACCGTAAACTCCCTGTTCGAGCTCGGTGCGGAGATCGTTGAGAGGGCCGGGAAGTACTACTCGGAGTACCTCGAATACCAGGCCGAACTTTTGAGACATTATAGATCTAATAGAGTTTGGCTGGCGCAGAACAGGC
>DTYS01000204.1 GCA_012961755.1 Candidatus Latescibacterota bacterium | reverse complement strand
TCAACCAACTCTGGCGTATTGATTTCTTTATAGTTTCTTAAGCGCTGTTGCTCTCGCATATATTGTTCTATAGTTTGATAAATAGTCCAACCCTTATCGTGCCAGAGGAGGATATGCCATACCTCCCCGATGGGACCCCTATGGACATAGTCCTTAACCCCCTCGGGGTTCCGTCAAGGATGAACTTGGGGCAGATATTGGAGACCCATTTAGGTTGGGCGGCACATAAGCTCGGGATAAAGGTTTCCACTCCGGTGTTCGCAGGCGCGACTATAGAGGACGTCAAGGGGGTTCTCAAGGAGGCGGGCCTCCCCGAGGACGGGAGGACGGTGCTCTACGACGGAAGGACCGGGGAACCTTTCGACCGCCCCGTCACGGTGGGGTACATCTACATGATGAAGCTCATCCATATGGCGGAAGACAAGATACATGCAAGGGCCATAGGTCCATATTCCCTGGTGACCCAACAGCCCTTAGGCGGAAAGGCCCAGTTCGGAGGGCAGAGGTTCGGGGAGATGGAGGTGTGGGCCTTGGAGGCGTACGGAGCCGCGTACACCCTCCAGGAGATGCTGACGGTGAAGTCCGACGATGTTATGGGCAGGGCGAGGACTTACGAAGCCTTGGTTAAGGGGGAGAATCCTCCTGAGCCTGGGATTCCGGAGGCGTTCAAGGTGTTGGTCAGGGAGATGCAGGGTTTGGGTATAGACATCATGCTCGGGGACGACCAGGGAGAATGGAGGCCTTAGTTATACGAAGGAGGGATCTGCCGTGTTAGCTGAGCCGAGGCAGAGGGACTTCCAGTGGATAAAGGTTCAGTTGGCATCCCCTGAGGTCATAAGGAGCTGGTCGCACGGGGAGGTCACCAAGCCTGAGACGATAAACTACCGTTCGTACAGGCCGGAAAGGGACGGACTCTTCTGCGAGAGGATATTCGGCCCGACCAAGGACTGGCAGTGTCAGTGCGGGAAGTACAAGGGGATAAGGTACAGGGGCGTCATATGTGACAGGTGTGGGGTGGAGGTGACGCAGGCGAAGGTGCGCCGGGAGAGGATGGGGCACATAGAGCTAGCGGTTCCCGTGGCTCACATATGGTACTGGAAGGTCATACCCAGCAGGATAGGATATCTCTTGGACATGTCGGTCGGGGATCTGGAAAGGGTGCTCTACTACGAAGCTTACCTCGTTGTGGACCCAGGGGATGCCCCCGTGGAGAAGAAGCAGGTCTTGACCGAGGAGGAGGTCGAGGAGCTCAGGGAAGGAGGCTACACCTTCAGGGCCGAGATGGGGGCTCCGGCGATAAAGGAGCTCCTGGCCGAGCTCGACGTGGAGGACCTATCGGCCGAGCTGAGGGCGAGGGTCAAGGTAGAGACCTCGGCCCAGAGGAAGCAGGAGTTCCTGAAGAGGCTAAAGGTTGTGGAGGCCTTCAGGCAGTCGGGGAACCGGCCGGAGTGGATGATATTGGAAGTGATACCCGTGATACCTCCGGACCTGAGGCCGCTCGTTCCTTTGGACGGCGGTAGGTTCGCCTCATCTGACCTCAACGACCTTTACAGGAGGGTGATAAACAGGAACAACCGGCTCAAGAAGCTGATGAAGCTCCAAGCTCCCGAAGTCATCCTCAGGAACGAGAAGAGGATGCTCCAGGAGGCTGTGGACGCCCTTCTGGACAACGGAAGGAGGGGGCAGGAGGTCAAGGGCGAGGGCAACAGGGCCCTGAAGTCCCTGAGCGACATGTTGAGGGGGAAGGAGGGGAGGTTCCGCCAGAACCTGCTC
>DTYS01000203.1 GCA_012961755.1 Candidatus Latescibacterota bacterium | reverse complement strand
GCCTCCAGCCGGTCCATCTCCTCGACCAATGCGGCCGGGTCCAGCACCACGCCGTTGCCGATCACCCCGGTCTTTTCGGGGTGCAGGACGCCGGCCGGGATCAGGTGGAACACGAACTCCCGTTCCCCGGCCACCACGGTGTGCCCGGCGTTGGCGCCCCCCTGGAAGCGCACGACGATGTCCGCATCCCCACCTAAGAAGTCCACCACCTTGGCCTTCCCCTCATCCCCCCACTGTGCACCTACCACGACTTTCGCTGGCATTTCGTCCCCTTACACATACGCAGGGGCAGGGGATAACCCTGCCCCAGGGAGTAAGTGCCGTGGCTCGAGCTCAGCCACAGCACCCGCGCACGGCTTCCAACAGTCTTTTGCCGGGCTTGAACTTGGGGACATCAGTGGCTGGAATCTGGATCCGCTCTCCAGTCCTGGGGTTGCGGCCAGCCCGGGCTTTCCTGGTGGCGACCTGGAAGGTGCCGAACCCCACCAGGGTCACCTTGTCCCCCTTACCCAGCGCCTCCACGATGGCGTCCAGCGTGGCGCCGATCACCTCGTTGGCTTTGGCCTTGGAGATGCCGGTCGCTGCGGCTACCTTCGCCACGAGCGCTTCACGGGTCATCGTATCACCTCCTTCCGTGGGGAGGATGGTTAACTTTCAGCTTAACGATACCTTAACACTACAAACCATTTACAGGCCCTGACATTCGAAAGCTTAATATACAACACTCCTGCCCCAAAAGCAAGACCAAAGTTAGACCCAGAAAGCCTTCCAGCTTAAATCTCCTCTATAGCCCCAAAAAGTCCTTCGTCTCGCTCAGATACTTTTTGGGGCCCCTTGTATTAGACCGAGGCCTCCTTAAAGTGAGCGATCATTTCTTGGTAACTTTATACCTTCCCAGCCCGAAGCTCGTGGCCTTCCCCACGTGCAGTGCCTCCCCAAGGTATATCAGGGGGAACCAATCCCTGTAATCCTCGCCCAGAGCCACCTCACCCATCAGGCCCCCGAGCTTCATCCTCACCCCCTGCCTGCCGGAGTACCTCTCCCAGTCCATCCAGGAAAATCGAGCATCCAAGGGTGGGACATCAGGGAAGGCCGGAACCTGGGGAGGTGGAAGCTCTGTATCCCCGTAGAGGGCCGCGAGGAGGTACAGCCTCCTGTACAGGGACTCTAAAAATACCGAGGGCCTGAACCCATCTGGTCCTGGGAAGTAATTGCGGCCCTTGAAGTGAAGCCTTAAAGGGGTCAGGAAACGGATGCTCACAGATCCCGGAAACCTTCCCCCCGTGCGCTCCTTGAGCCACTCGTCCGCCCTTTGGGGCCTCCCACCGTGGAACTTCCCGTCGGAATATATCAGGCCGCCACCTCGCTGCCTGACCTCCTTGAGCTTATATCTGCCCGAACCCTTCGTCTTGCCCCTGCCCAGCCCGATCCTTTCGCCGAGCTGTTCCAAGGCCAAGACGAAATACGGAAGGCAGGAGCAGGCCCCTCCCACGAGCACGAGCCCGAAGTTCAGCTCCTCGCCCACTGAGAACCCCTCCTTGGGGTCCTGTGGAGGTTCGATTACGTAAGGCACAGGGGCAGTGGGGCTCCTGTGCCAGGGGAGGGGATTGGGGCTTTCGAAGGTCCTGGAATAGACGCAGGCCGTGCGAAGGGGGCAGGTGCGGCAGGACCCCTTCGGACGGACGCAACAAAGTTCCCTGAGCGCCCTAGAGAGCCCTCCCCTCAATGTGCTCCCCTTGAAGGGAGGGAGGGACATGGAAGTGAGGACCTCTGCAGATATTTCGTACGCCCCGAACCAGAGATGTTCCAGCCAGGGAAGGGCCGTGCGGTCCACATCCATAGGAACCCCCATCGATATCCGAGCTTTTCCCCTAAGACTTTTAGAACACCTCTACTGACCTACGACCTGGAACCTCCCCGCACGATAATATACGGCCCATGCAGGCCCGACATAAGGGATAGCATCGGATGCTGTCCTTCCTCCCGCAGAGGGAGGCGAGCCTCTCCCTGAGGCGTGCGAAGTCGGATTTGGGAAGCTCCACCTCGAACACGCTCTTCTGAACCCTGAGCCCTCCCACATCCTCCAAGATGTGGGCTATTCCTTCCCTCCTCCCGTCGTCCTCTATGTCGTAGGCTACGACCACGAACATTATAGCCTCACCATTTGGCCACGAAAGGGCGGTACCTCTTGACCTCGCCGGAGAGGAACCTCGCCACCTGCCCGGCCTGGTATCGGATGATGTCGTCCAAGGGCTTCCTTCCCCCCCGGAAGGACATAGGAAGGGCGAGCCTCTCCAGCACATTTTGGGTTACGTTCCTGCGGGTGGAGCCGTCGAGCCTCCCTTCCTCCATCCCTGCGGGCTCTCCCCTTCCCAGCATTCCGAATATGACCCTGTCCACGACCTGGACCCTGAACTCCTCAACAAGGTCGTAGACGAGCGTGGGCCTGTCGGCCCGGGGGGCATGGAGGAAGCTCATGTTAGGGTTGAGCCCCGCCAAGGTTACAGCTCCGTAGACCCTGCCGTAGAGTATGCCGTATCCGTAGTTGAGCATCTGGTTCACCAAGTCCAATGCTCCCTTGCGCCTCCTGCCAGGAAATTCGAGTTCGGGAGGGACGATGTGCCTTACAACCTTCCAATAGGAGCTTGCGACCTTGGCTTCGAGGGCGAAGAGCTTCCTCCTGAGTTCCTCCATGTTCGAGATGTCCTCGGCCTCCTCCAAAGACCTTATACAGTTCTCCATGCGGGGAAGTTCTTCTTCTAAGGCCGTGTGGAAGTCCGGGTCGGTCCGCTTCCGGTATTTGTCCAAGTATTTCAGAAGGTTCCTTTGATTTGTCATCTTCGCCCTTACAAAAGCCTTAGCAAGCTCGGCCCCCTTGCCGTTCCTTGCTGCCTCAATTTGGGAGAGGCTCAGGTCCCACCTGCTCCAGTGAGGTGCGTCGAGCCTGGCCTGTGGCCTTCCGGAGAAGTCCAGGAATTCTATCTGGACCTTGCGCTGGGCACAGAGCCTTATGAGGTTGGACGAGATGGACACCGGGTCTGCAAGGACGACTATGTGGCGGAGGTTGGATAGGGATACCCTGCGTGTGGGTCTACCCTTATGCCTGAGCTGGACCTGGCCCTTGTACAGCCCTATCGAGCTTCGAGGGCTCGATACCACAAGCTCGGAGGTAAGGGCGAACCTCCTCTGGTACTTCCTCCTTCTGGCTGCAACAGCCTGGGCCACCGAAGGAGGTGCCGAGGCCCCTTTCCTCGGTTTCGGGGTCTCCTTGGAGGCTACGAGGAATTTCCTGACCCTCCCCGTCCTCTCCCTGGGAGCGATCGGGAGCAGGTACTCTAAAGTGTCCAGAGATCGCCTTTCCTCGTCGGTCAGGGGCTTTGACCTGAGCCTGAGCGCTTCTTCGAGCTTATCCACCAACGTTCCGTCGAGCTCCTCGAACGCCCTCCGGTCGTTGCACCTATGGTAGTGATGTCGCCATAGCTGGACGAGGGCGTTGACATCCCGGGTTACCTGCGTCAAGTCCTCCTCGGACGCCCGACTACATATCTCCTGCAGCTTCCTCTTAGCCTTGGCAAGCTTCCCAGGGGCCATAGAGCGCACGGACCCTTGAAAATTTATTCCCAGAAATATGAACCCTTCATCCAGGCTCCTGACCGGATTCTCCAGGGGGTTCAGGCGGAGGTGGAGGCTTTCTGTGAGGAACTTCTCAGCATCAAGAAGTGCCATTTCTGCCTCATCTTTACTTCGGCACAGTATCACAAAGTCGTCCGCATACCTCACATGCGACCAGCCCCCATCCCTCAGGTGCTGGTCGAAGGGATGAAGGTATATGTTGGCCAGAAGGGGGCTTATCACGGCTCCCTGGGGGACTCCTCCTCGCACGTCCGAGAACCTTCCCCTGTGGACGAATCCCATCTTTATCCAAAGCTCTATGAGCCTCAAGAACCTGGGGTCGGTCCCCCTCCTGAGGAGATAGTCCAGAAGGAGGGTATGGTCTATGGAATCGAAGAAATCATCTATGTCGCAGGTCGCCACCCAGTGCAGTTTCTGGTTTAGGTAGTGCTCGACCCTACCTATGGCCCTGTTCACCCCTTTGCCCTTTCTATATGCGTAGGAACAGTCCAGAAACTCCCTCTCCCACTTCTCCTCCAAGAGCATAAGGACTGCCATCTGTGCTACCTTGTCCCTGACCGTAGGAAGGCTCAACATCCTTTTCTGGCCGTCCTCCTTCGGAATCGCTATGCGTCGGCTCGCCTCGGGGATGTACCTTTGGGAGTTAAGCTCATCGCAGAGGATCTGGAGGTTGCGTTCTATCCGGGCTTCGAAGTCATCCACCGATACGCCATCTATCCCTCCCGAGGCCCCCTTCCTGTGGACGCGCTCCCAGGCCCTGTACAGAAGGTCCAAGGGGAAGAGAGGTTCCCCTTCCTTCGAGCCCATATCGTCCTCCTTGGTCGATCGGTAGCTTGTGATGAGAATACCTCAGGCCTCTACAACCTTGGCTATCAGGTATTATGCTCGTCCTCCCTTCCATCCTGACCCTCCCTTGCTTCCCCTTTTTCCTTTTCTTCCTCCTCCTCAAACCATTTCGCTATTAACTCCGAAAATTTCAAAACCCCATGAGGAGTATAAGGAAGCTTCTTCTCCTCCTCATTCTGTCCTTCGGCTCTTTCTGATTTTTCTTCCATGTTCTATCCCTCCTCTGGATTAATTGATTGATTTCAATCCCCAACAGGTCTAAGAGTACTTCCAAGGTTAGATTGCCG
>DTYS01000202.1 GCA_012961755.1 Candidatus Latescibacterota bacterium | reverse complement strand
CTAAGTAGGCTCTTAGGGAGGATGAGGGCCGAGTCTGGGGACATGCTCTTCTTCGTGGCTTCCGAGGAAAGGGTGGTGCACCAGGCCCTGGCCAACCTCAGGCTAGAGCTCGGGAGGAGGTTGGGCCTCATCCCCGGGGACGAGAACAGGCTGGTCTGGGTTACGGAATTCCCCCTCTTCGAAAGGGACGAGGAGGGGAACATAGCTCCCGCCCACCACCCCTTCACCTCCCCCGTGGAGGAGGACATACCCCTGTTGGACGAGGACCCGTTCGAGGTCAGGGCGAGGGCCTACGACGTGGTGTGGAACGGGGTGGAGATAGGAGGTGGGAGCATAAGGATATGGGAAAGGGGACTCCAGGAGAAGGTCCTGAAGGTCCTCGGCATAGGTGAGGAGGAGGCGAGGGCTAAGTTCGGTTTCCTCTTGGACGCCTTAGAATACGGTGCACCTCCACACGGCGGGATAGCCTTCGGCTTTGACAGGATAGTCGCCATGCTCTTGGGCGAAAGTTCCATAAGGGAAGTCATCGCCTTCCCCAAGACCGGAACCGCTGTCTCCCTCATGGACGGCGCACCTACGGAGGTGGCCGAGGAGCAGCTTAAGGAGCTCGGAATATTAGTGGTGCCGGAGGGATGAAGTGCCCAAGGTGTTCTTAGTTCAGCTCGGCTGTCCGAAGAACCTCGTAGACGGTGAGGGTATGTTGGGCTCCCTCGTAAGGGCAGGGTACGAAGTCGTGGGGAACCCCGAGGAGGCCGATGTGCTACTGGTGAACACCTGTGGGTTCATACTCCCCGCCAAGGAGGAGTCGATCGAAGCGATATTGGAGGCCGGGGAGGTGAAGAGGAGGACGGGGGCGAAGCTCGTGGTAGTCGGATGCCTGGCCCAGAGGTACAGGATGGAGCTTGAGGAGGAGCTCCCCGAAGTGGACCTAACGTTGGGACTGGAGGAGGAGGAGTTTATAGCCCTCCACGTAGATGGACTTCTCGGAAGGACTCCGTCCGCACCTTCCCGGGACGGAAGGTACAGGCTTACCCCGAAGCACACGGCTTACCTCAAGCTCTCCGAGGGATGCGACAACAGGTGCACATATTGCACCATACCACTTATAAGGGGTCCCATGAGGAGCGTGCCCATGGAGGAGGTCCTGAAGGAGGCGGAGGAGCTCGCAGATGGAGGGGCGAGGGAGCTGATACTCGTAGCCCAGGACGTTGCGAACTACGGTACGGACATATACGGAAGGCCTCATCTGGTGGAGGTCCTCGAGGAACTGCATAGGATAGAAGTGATCAGGTGGATAAGGATCCTCTACGCACATCCTGCGCACGTGGACGAAGGGCTCGTAAGGGCCTTTCGTGAACTTCCCAAGCTCGTGCCGTATCTGGATATGCCCATCCAACATATATCGGACAGGGTCCTGAGGAGGATGGGAAGGAATGTCACGGGGGGCAGGATAAGGGAGCTTATAGCTGCCCTAAGGGAGGACCCGGATTTCTGCATAAGGACGACCGTGCTCGTAGGGTTCCCGGGGGAGACGGAGGAGGAATTCCGTGAGCTTCTGAAATTTATAGAGGAAGCAGAGTTCGACAGGCTCGGTGCCTTCGCATACTGCAGGGAGGAGGGTACCCCCGCCGCCTCACTCCCCGACCAGGTCCCGGACGATGTCAGGGACGGCAGGGTCGAGGAAGTTATGAGATTGCAACAGGAAGTGTCGCTGAGGCGTAACAGAAGGTGGGTCGGAAGGACCCTGGAGGTCCTAGTCGAGGGGAAGGGCGTCGGCAGGTCCTTCAGGGACGCCCCGGAGGTGGACGGGGTCGTGTACTTCGACGGGGAGGCTGAGGTCGGGGGGTTCGTGGAGGTCAGAACGGAGGATGCGGACCCGTACGACCTTTACGGTACGTTAGGGACCCCAAAGTATCTGGAGGGAAGATGCTGAAGCCCAGAAGGAGGCTGACCAAGAAGGAGGTCAAGCAGGACAAGTTCGTCACGACCGTCTTCAAGCTCTGGGCCTTGACAAAGGAAAGGTACAAGGAGATAGGGATCGGAGTCTTGGGGGTCCTGGCCCTCATAGCTATCGTAAACATTTGGTCCAGCCATCAAAGACATCGAGAGGCCCAGGCCTGGGAGCTTTTGACGGAGGCCCAGGCAGCATGGGCCCAAGGGGACACATCCAAAGCATCCGGCACTTACGAGGAGCTGAGGGAGAGGTTCTGGGGGACTAAGGCCGCTGCCAGGGCCTGCTTAGCCCTCGGGGACATAGCCCTCTCCAAGGGCCTGTACGACGAGGCTGAGGATGCCTATAGGAAGTGCCTCGAAAAGTACGGGAAGGACGATGTCCTCGCCTTTGCAGCTACCTCAGGGATAGGTGTCTGTCTGGAGGACAGGGGGAGGTACGAGGAGGCGGCGGATATCTACAGGGAGTTCGCAAGGAGACATCCCGAATCTCCGCTCTCCCCTGAGGTCCTCTGGAAGGCGGCCTGGTGCCTGGAGCAGGCCGGGAAGCTCGAAGAGGCTAAGGAGGTACTGAGGGGGCTCTTAGCCAAGTACCCCGATGCCCCCAACCTGTACAAGGTCAGGAGGAGGCTCAGGACCTTAAAGGGCCTCGGGTAGG
>DTYS01000201.1 GCA_012961755.1 Candidatus Latescibacterota bacterium | reverse complement strand
TCGAGAGGGTCCTGTGGGCCCCCTCGGTCTTCGCCACGACCATAACTCCCGACGTGTCCTTGTCCAACCTGTGTACCAGGCCTGGCCTTAAGGGTTCCCCGACCTCGGATATGTCCGCGCAGTGGGCGAGGAGCGCGTGCACCAAGGTTCCCTCCTCCCTTCCAGCTCCGGGATGCACCGGAATCCCAGGGGACTTGTTCAATACGATGATGTACTGGTCCTCAAACAAAATATCCAGAGGTAGCTCCTCTGGATATGGAAGCAACAGATCAGGCTCAGGGGGGAGGACCCTTATGCGCATCCCCGGCACGAGCTGTAGACCGGGCTTCGCCTTCCTTCCCTCCACCTCCACGCAGCCTTTAATTATCCACCTACGAGCAGCGGACCTCGAACCTGCGATCCCGGCCAGATATATGTCCAACCGCACCCCGAGGCCATCCTCACCTACCTCGACCTCTATCCTTGCCTCCGACATATCCCCATACCAAAAGGACGATACCGCCGGTGACGGCAAGATCGGCCAAGTTGAATACCGGCCATCTGTACGTCCTTATCCCTACGTCCAAGAAATCCACGACCTCACCAGTCCTGAGCCTGTCCAAGATGTTCCCCAAGGCACCTCCTAAGACGAGGGCCAAGGCGTGGCGTTGGAGCCCGGAGCTGGAGCGCAACAGAACCCATACCACCACTCCGAGGGCGAGCGAGGAGAAGAGGAAATGTAGCTTCGGTGGTCCCACTGCTATCCCAAAGGCAGCATATGGATTATGCACATAGGTCAGCCGAAGGAAGGAATTCAGCACTTCCACGGAATCTCCCGGCGACATAGAGGCCGAAACCACAAGCTTGGATACCTGGTCCAGGGCCAGGACACAGAGAACTATCCAGATTTCCTTGCGAATCTCTACCTCCTCCTGCTCCCTTCCTCTTCCTCCATCTTGCACCTTATACATAATGTGGCGTGCGGGACCGCCTCCAGCCTTTCTTTACCTATCCGTTCCCCGCACTTGCGACATATTCCGAAGGTGCCGTTACGGATCCTCTCTAAGGCCTCGTTGAGGTGGTAGAGGTACCTCCCCTCCTTGGTGGCTATCTGCACCGTCTTTTCCTGTTCTAAAGTGTCCGTCCCCTGGTCCGGCACGTCGGCTATGTCCCCGGTCTGGTCCCGCACGGAGGAGAACAGGGTATGTTCCTCAAAATGTCTGAGGTCCCGAAGTATCTCCTCCCTCCTCTCCAGTATGAGCCTTTCGAAGTATCTAAGTTCCTCCTCGCTCCACATCTTACCTCCCTAAATGTGGGATGCCCGGGATATGCCCAGTTGGACCTCCAGTCCATCTACGTTCTCGGAGGAGGATGCCTCCCCTTCGGGCTCCCCCTCCCTCATCTCCAGACATAGGGTCTCCGCCATCACATAATCCCCGAACCTCTTCAAGGCCCTCTTAAGCCTCTCCGGAGCCCTGTACGAGAGCACTATCCTGTCCGTGACGTTAAGGCCTGCCTTCTTCCTGAGGTTCTGGATCCTGCGCACAAGTTCCCTCGCCAGCCCCTCGTCCTTAAGCTCTTCGGTTATCAGGGTGTCCAAGGCGAGTACGTACCCATCCTCCTCTAAGACCTTCAAGCCCTCCTTTGGCTCCATCTCAACTAAGACCTCCTCTGGAAGGAGCTCGACCTTGCGTCCGTCGAGGTCCAAGGGGACCCTCCTCCCCTCGGCCACGTTCGTGGCGACGTCCTCCGGGTCCAGGAGTTCTAAGGCCCTGCGGACCTTCGGAAGCTCTCCTCCGTACTTAGGGCCCAGGAGGGGGAGGTTCGGCTTCACCGAACATTTCCTCACCTCGGAAGGGTGCTCCAAGAAGGAGATCTCCTTTACGTTCAACTCCTCCAAAATTTGATCCTCGAAGGTCTCCACCGTCTTCCTCTCACTCTCGTCCACTAACACCCATATGCGTGAGAGAGGTTGTCTGACCTTGATCCCTGCTTCCTTCCTCGCGGCCCTCCCCATCCTGACGAGCCTCATGACGAGGTCCATATCCTGAAGGAGCCTCCTGTCCACCAGGCCTTCGTCGGGCTCCGGATAATCGCAATGGTGCACGCTCTCCGGAGCCGTCGGGTCCACGCTCCTTACGAGGTTCTGGTAGATCTCCTCGGAGAGGAAGGGAAGCACGGGGGCTATCAACTTGGCCAAGGTAACCAGGGCCTCGTGGAGGGTCTTATATGCGGCCATCTTGTCCCTATCGGCCTTCCCCTTCCAGAACCTCCTCCTGCTCCTCCTTATGTACCAGTTCGAGAGGTCGTCCAGGAAGTCCTCGACGGCCCTCGTGAGGGCCATCACGTCATATTGCTCCAAGGCCTCCCTGGAGGTCCCCACCAAAAGTTGGAGCTTGGCTATGAGCCACCTGTCGAGGGGGGAGCGGTCCTGGAGGGGAAGTTCGTAGGAGAGGGGGTTTACCTTATCGACGTTCGCGTAGGTTACGAAGAACCCGTACGAATTCCAGAGGGTCAGGAGCTTCCTCTTGACCTCCTCCCCGACCGTATAGCCGAAGTTGAGGTTGACGAAGGGGTTCTGCCTGGCAAATATCCACCTCATGACCTCCACGCCCATCCTCTCGGCGGCCTCGTCGAACCATATGGCGTTGCCCTTGCTCTTGTGCATCTCCTCACCCTTCTCGTCCCTCACCAGGGCATGCC
>DTYS01000200.1 GCA_012961755.1 Candidatus Latescibacterota bacterium | reverse complement strand
CTCCCTCCCCGAGCGCATCCTGAAGTCAGCGCTCAGGTCTATGACCTTGATCCCCTTCTCCAGCAGCCCGGGCACGACGTCCATAGCTTCAGTGTGCCCTCGGCAACAGAAGACAACGTCCACTTCAGCACCCCCGAGTTCGGAGGGATGGACAAGTTCGATATCGATCGTCCCCCTGAAGCTCGGGAAGACGTCCGAAAGTTTCCTTCCTGCCGAGCTTTCGGACGCTAAAAGCTCTATCTCCACCTCCGGATGTCGTACGAGGTACCTGACCAACTCCGAACCTGTATACCCGGTAACTCCCCAGATAGCCACGTTCATCCGTCTCCCCCGTGCCTGAAAGATAGCTCATATGTTCCCCGTTGTCAACAGGATCGTATCGCCAAAGCATAATAGATTCCCCTCGTTCTGTCAATCCGCAGGGATGTGGGGGTGGGGAAGGACGGGGATAGACCCATAATATATCCGAGGCTGAGCTTGAGGCCAACTACGAGCTACTTGGAGGACTTTAGCCTACATAGAATTAGGGACTTTCATGAGCTCCTGAAACCTCACCCCTGCAGGGGGTTGGAGTTGACCGAGATGGTGGTCATATGGTTGAGGAAGCGCAGGGTTGACCTTGTCCTCGTGTACCTCGGACACACATAAGTAGGTCTGGAGGCTCCGAAGGAGGCCATATTCTGATCCCGTGGAGGGATCCCCCGGTGGAGGTTAGGACTCGAGGTGCCTTATCACTATGTCCTCGAGGTCCTCGTCCGAGGAGGGAGGGATGAGCTCCTTCTCGTCGAGCCAGGCTATCGTGATCGCAATCCCCGTGTCGTGGTCGGTCCTGCACCTGAAACCCGTGGCCCTGAGCGCGCTCACGTCGAAGGCGCTCTCGTACCTGCACCAGATCGGGGCGAAATCGAAGTTCCTCTCGAGCCCGGCCCAGAGGTGGTGGTTTGCGTCGAACCATTCGACCGGCACGTGCCTCGCTACGAGGGGAGTTCCCAGGGCACGTGCTATTGACTCGAAGTACTCGTCGAGCGAGAGTATCTCGTCCCCGGAAAGGTTGAAGATCCTCCCGAAGCACTCCTCCCTCCCCAGCACGTGGACGAAGGCCCTCGCTGCGTCCTCGACGTATATGGGATGTATGCGGGTGTCGCCCTCTCCAGGAATTATTATCGGCCTTCCCTTCCTCATCCTGTCGAGGAAGAGGGACTCCCGCCCCGTGCTGTAGAGGAGGTGGTCCCCAGGACCGTAAGGGTGGGCGAGCCTGAGGATGGTGACCGGCAGGTCCCTCTCGTAGTGGACCGAAAGCAGGAGGTGCTCGCAGGCCGCTTTTCCCCGTTCGTATGCGCTTTGGGCCTTGATGGGCGTAGTCTCGTCAGGGGTGGACTTGCCTATCCTTCCGTAGACCGCTGTGGTGCTGCAGAAGATGTAGTGCTCGAGGTCCTCCGAGAGCACCTCCCTTATCTGGTGCGGCCAATATCCGCACATGTCTATGATGGCCTTCGGCCGGTTCTTCCTGATGGCCTCGGCGGTCGTCCCCTCAACGGTCCTGTCCACTGTCACGTGGCGCACTGGGCCAGAGAATTCGTGGTGGGTCCTCCCACGGTGGTACACCTCCACCTCGTGCCCGAGGCGGAGGAGGTCCTCCACTATGAACGGCCCCACGAACCTGGTCCCTCCGAGCACCGCAACCTTCATGGCCCCCTTCCCTCATCGCACGATGAACATCCTGCCGACCACACTTCGACCTCAAGCCTGTAGACGTAGGTCCAGCTCGGGGGGCGAGTAGTTAGATGTTAAGGGACGGCCGCAACTAAAGCTCATCTCTGAGGCGCAGCACGAATATAGCACGATCCGGCCCGCATGTCAATATCCTATGGTCCACGATGGAAAAATTTATTATCTTCTGTGTCGGTGGATTTGGAGACCTTGTCCCGTTCCATCCCGTGGTCGGGAGGGAGGCGAGCTTCTGTCTCCACTGTCCTGGAGAGGGCCCACGGGAGGGCGGGCTTCGTGCATCCACATCCGGAGGAGGTGAGGAAGGAGTACACGGGCTCACGGGGCAGTGCATAAAGGAGGCTCGCTATGGCGGAGAGGAAGGCTAAGCTCGCTTTCATAGGCTGTGGTGGGCACGCCACGGCAGCCCTCTACCCTACCATCCGTACCATCCCTTCCTTAGAGTTCGTCGCAGTGTGCGATCTGAAGGAGGAACTTGCGAGGCGCAACGCCCGCTACTACGGTGCCCTTCGCTGGTATACGGACGTCGAGGAGATGCTCTCAGGGGAGGAGCTCGATGGGGCCATAATCGTGGGTTCCCCACGGATGCACTGCGAGGTGGGAAAGCAGTGCCTCGACGCCGGAATTCCTATATTCGTGGAGAAGCCCTCCGCCCTCTCTTACAGGGAGGCGGTGGAATTGGCCCGATATGCCGAGGATAGGGGTCTATGGGGCGCGGTCGCCTATATGAAGCGCTATGCGGTCTGTTATCGGATGGCGAAGAGGATAGCAGAGAGCGAAGAATTCGGAGGGATTCAGTTCCTCGAGGCCAGGTTCTCCAACGGCCCCTATCCCTCCATTTGGGGTATCGAGGACCCCGCAAAGGCGTTCCTCATAGGCCAGGTCGTCCACATCTTCAACCTCGCACGCTTCTTCTGCGGGGAGATGAAGGAGGTCTACGCTAAACTCCGCCGCCTCTCCCACAATATGTTCGGCTACGCCGTCGTCGGCGAGTTTCAAAGCGGGGTTCCTCTTGTAATGAACCTCAACGCCCTGGAGGCAAGCGATTGGAAGATAAGTGAAAGGTTGGCCCTCTCGGGAGACGGCTGTTGGTTGGAGGTCATAGATATGCTTCACCTCCGCTACCATCCCAGAAAGCTACAGTTGAAGGAGTTCTCACCAGGTGGGCGGACCCAGACGATAGAGTGGAACCCCGAATGGACGGAGCTTATGGCTACGAAGGCGGAGGGGGCGTTCGGCTATAGGGGCGAGATCGAAGCATTCGCCGAAGCTTGTTTGGGGGAGGATAAGCCCAGAAGTACCCTCTGGGACGGCGCCGAGGACCTCCTCATATCTGAGGCCGTCTGGGAAAGTGCTAACTTAAATAAATCGGTGCTCCTTAGGAGGCTGCGAGATGCTCAGGATAGGAATGGTGGGAGGGGCTAAGCACTGGCACGCAAGGAGCTTCTCCGAGATGTTCAACGGCTACGATGCCGATCTGGCCCGCCGGCACAACTTTCCTCTCTACAGGACGAGGCTCGAAGGGGGGAGGGTGACCCACATATGGGACCCCGACAGGAAGGCGGCAGAGCTGGTGGCGAGGGTATGCGGCATAGAGAACGTCGTCTCCAAGATGGAGGATATCGTAGGCGAGGTGGATGGAGTTATAATCGCCGACGATACGACGATGAGGCACCAGAGGAGGGCGGTCCCCTTCCTGCAGGCGGGCCTGCCCACGTTCGTAGATAAGCCCCTGTCCCCCTCGATAGATGAGGCGGAAGGACTGGTCGAATTGGCCAAGAGGTGCGATGCTCCCTTCATGTCCTGCTCGGCCCTCCGCTATGCTAAGGAAATCAAAGAGTTCCTCGCCAAGAAGGTGGGGAAGATACTCACCGGCAGCAGCATCTGTAGTGGAGACCTCATCTTCTACGGTATCCACGCCCTGGAACAGCTTTACGTCTGTATAGGGCCCGGGATAAGATGCGTGCGGAATATCGGGGAGGAGGGGAGGGACATCGTCATAATAACGAAGTACGACGGGCGAAAGTTCGTCCTGACCGTCTACAGGGAGATCTCCTATCTGTTTCAGATGAACCTTTATGGGACTGAGGGCTGGTGGGAGGTGAGGGTTGAGGATAGTGATTACTTCTACTCCAATATGCTGAGGGCCTTCCTGAAGATGGTCGAGACAAGGGAACCCCCATTCCCTCCGGAGGAGACATTGGAGATAATCAGGACCCTCGTTTCGGCCCGCATCTCGGCCCGAAGGGGAGGGGAGGAGGTCTTTATGATCTCCCCTACCTAAAAAGGGGGCGAACCCTCCCCACGAGATGAGGGAGGTCCTCAGGAGCGACAGGCCCTGGAATAGCGAAAAGGAGGGGGTATGGGCATCACTCTCTGGGACTACATACTCAGGAGGGCTAAGGAAGTGACGGACCGGGCGCTGGAGGGGATAGGGACCTTGGAGGAATGGGAAAGGCTGAGGCCGGAGAGGTACAGGGAGTTCATGCGCTCGGTCGGCCTGGACCCGATGCCCGACAGGTGCGAACTCGAGCCCACACCGCATGGGGAGTTCGGAGGGAAGGGGTACAGGGCGGTCAAGATGGCGTACAGGATCCTTCCCGACTGCTGGGGGACGGGGACGCTCTACTACCCCGATCCCTTACCAGCAGGAAAGCTTCCGGCGATCCTTTACGTTTCGGGCCATAGGACCATAGGCTCCTTCGGGTACCAACACCACGGAATAATGTGGGCGAGGAGAGGGTACTTGGCCTTCGTGTTCGACACCGTAGAACAGCACGACAACCCCGGTGACCACCACGGAGTGTACTCGGGGAGGAGGCTGGACTGGATATCCCGGGGGTACACCGCAGCTGGGGGGGAACTCCTCAATTCCATGAGGGCTTTAGATCTACTTTCTTCACTGTCCGAGGTGGACCCCGATAGGATAGGAGCGACCGGCATATCCGGCGGAGGGGCGCACAGCTTCTACTTAGCCGTTGCGGACGAGAGAATAAGGGCTGTGGCCACGGTCGTCGGGGTCACATCCATCAAGTACACCTTGGCCAAGAGGAACTTCCTCCACCACTGCGACTGTATGTATACCCTTAACCCCTTCGGAAGGGACAATGCGGACTTTGCTGCCCTAGTAGCGCCCAGGGCCCTGCTCTTCTGTTACGCCGAGGAAGACAGCCTGTTCAGCCCTGAAGAGTACAGGACCTTGGCGGAGAAGGTACTTAAGGTATACAGGCTCTACGGAGCCGAGGAGAAGTGCAGGCTGTACGAATACCCCGGTCCCCACTCGTACAGCCCGGAGGCCCTGGAGGAGATAAACAGGTGGATGGACAGATACGTGGCCGGGGAGGAGCACCCGATGGTCCCGCTCGGGCCCGAGGAGGAGAACCCCGAACGGGTGGTCACAGTCTTCAACGGAAGGCCGCCGCACCCGGACAGGCTGGACATCCTTCCAGAGCTTCTCACCGTCAGGGGGGGAGTGGAGCTTCCCCAGGGGCCCGAGGACTGGCCAGGGATAAGGGAGGAGGCGAAGGAAAGGCTCAGGGAAGGGCCCTTCCGGTGGCTTGAAAGGAACGATGAGGAACTTGAGGTCCGGCTCGTCGGGGACTGGCTCGCGGGGGAGACGAAGTACCTCGCCTACGAGGGGGAGGTAGGAGGGATGGGGGTCTGGATCGAGGTGTGGGACCCACCTGATGCGGACGGGAAGGCCGTAGTGGCCCTCGCCGACCCTGAGGACGACCTCTCCGACCTCCTCTCCCAGCTCGGCACTATGCTTCCGGGGCACACGCTCGCCCTAGTCGAGCCGAGGGGGATGGGACTCAGAGGATTCGGGAGGAAGGAATACAGGTTCCTGTTGAGGGCAGGTTCCCTCGTGGGGGTGACGCCCGTGATGATGTGGACGTACGACATTACGGAGGCCCTGGGGTTCCTCAGGACGCTTCCCGCCTTCCGGGGGAAGGAGGTTTACCTCTTCGGGAACGGTGAGGCCGCGGTGGCCTGCCTCTACTGCGCCATATTCGACGACTCCATCTCAGGTGCGATGTTGAAGGGGCTTCCGAGGTCCCACCTGGACGGGGGGTACATACCTGGGATAGTTAGGGTCTTAGATATCCAGCAGGCGGTCGGGCTGCTGGCCCCGAGGCCAGTTGGGCTCGTGGACTGGCCGGCTCCGAGGTCGCAGTGGCCTGAGAGGCTCTACGGTAGGCTCGGGGTCCCCGAGAGGTACATCCTCGGAGGTTCGCTCAAGGTGGTCGCGGACAGAGTGATGTATGTGGAAGGGGGTTGAGGATGGAGGAAGACGCTTTCGCATAGAAAAAGGCCGAGGATCACGAGGCCATAGAAGGATAGACAGAGGTAGCCCGCAGGTAGAAGGAGGATTTCGGGGTTCGTTTGGGGAACTTCCGGGGTGGAGACCTCTCGGCTTGGGTGGACCGAACGAGCTTGACAAGAAGGGGGATAAGGGTTATCTTTGAACAAAACTTCGTCGGAGATTTGAAGATGGGGCCCTTCATATCGTTCGTGCTTTTCCTCTCGGCCTCCGCGGGTACTTCGGGCAACCCTGCCGATGTGCCCCGAAAGTTCGGGTCGATGATCTCCTCCCTTAGGCCCTTCGGACTTGAGGTGTTGGAGAGGACGGAGGTCGAGGTGGCGTGGAGGGGATGGAGGGTGAGGGCCCGCAAGTTCGGGGATGAGAGGTACGGAGAGTTCCAGGTGGCCCTGGACAAAGCAACATCGCTCGGCAGGAAGGTAAAGTTCGGCCTAAGGCTGAGGGCCGTGGCGGTGGATATGGAGGGGTTCGGAAGGAGGATGGGCATTTGTTTGGACCTGGGCCTTTCCGGAGCACTCTCCGGGGGCTGGTCCCTGGGCCTTTCTGCTGGCAACCCCTTAGGCTCTAAGGTCGGAGGGGAGAGGCTCTCGCAGGACCTGAGGATGGAAGTCTCTTACGCGGGGGACGTAAAGCTGAAGGCCGGCGTGGAGAAGGAGGTCCACTTCCCTCCAATATTCTGGGCCGAGGTCGCCTATCCGGCCGCTGAGGGACTTTGCCTTTACACCGGGGCCTCCGGTCAGGAGGTGTGGGCCGGGGTGGGGGTCTCCTTGGGAAGGTTCCTTTTGGTATACAGGACCGGATACCATCAGGCACTGGGAACATCACAGGGGATCTGCCTGGGGTACGGATATGATCTTGAAGAGGTTAGAGATCTTCGGCTTTAAGTCCTTCGCAGATAAGGTTGATATAGATTTCGGCGAGGGCATAACGGCCATAGTGGGTCCGAACGGATGTGGAAAGTCCAACATAGTCGACGCTATAAGGTGGGTCCTCGGGGAGCAGAGGCCGAGGTTCCTAAGGGGAAGCAGGATGGAGGAGGTCATATTCAACGGGTCGGAGCGAAGGGATCCTTTGGGTATGGCTGAGGTTACACTGACCTTGGACAACTCTGAGGGGCTCCTCCCGATAGAGTACGAGGAGGTGACCATAACCAGGAGGCTCTTCCGCTCCGGGCAGAGCGAGTATCTCATAAACAGGACCCCCTGTAGGCTTATAGACCTCGAAACGTTGCTCATGGACACTGGAATCGGACCGCACTCTTATTCAGTCATGGAGCAGGGGATGGTGGAGGCCATACTTTCCGAGAACCCGGAGGACAGGAGGAGGCTCTTCGAGGAGGCGGCAGGGATAACGAAGTACAAAGCAAGGAGGAAGGCCGCACTTCAGAAGCTGGAGGCGGTGGAACGCGACCTCGTGCGCATAGGTGATATAATCTCGGAGGTGGAGCGACAGGTCGAGGCCCTCGAAAGGCAGGTGAGGAAGGCAGAGAGGTACAAAGCGTACCGTAGCCAGGTAAGGGAACTTGAACTTAAGCTCGCCTCCTACAGATACGGCCTGCTGGAGCGGGAGGCGAGGCCCCTTTTGGAGGAGGGAGAGGCGTTGAAGGATACCGTCTCCTCCTTGGCCGTCCGCCTACGTAAGGGGGAGGTGGAGGTGGAACGGCTCAGGGCGGAGCTTATGGAAGTAGATGGCGAACTCGGGAGGTTGGGGGGAAGCATCAGGGATATGGAGAGGAAGTCCCACGGGCTCAAGGAGGAGCTCGCCGTCCTTTCCGAGAGGATAAAAGCTGCAGGGGTGGCCTCCTTGAGGGCGGAGGAGGAGTTGAGGAGGACGGAGGGGAGACTTTCGGAGGTGGGGGAGGAACTTGAGGGGATAAGGGGGAGGATATCCGAGCTGGAGGACGAAAGGAAGCGACTCTCGGAGGTGAGGGACGAGCTGAGGGGGGAGGTGGAGGACTTAGAGGAGAGGTGTCGCAGGAGGAGGAAGAGGATAGAGGAGCTGAGAGGGGAGGAGGCGACCATCGTGGAGCTCCTCTTCAGGAAGGGCGGGGAGATAGAGAGGAAGGAGAGCAGGAGGGACGGCATAAGGGTGCGGTTAGGGGAGCTTCAGGAGGAAAGGGCACAACTTAAAGAGAAGCTCAAGAAGACCAAAAGGCGCGTAGGTGAGGTTGAAGTCAGGATAAGGCAGGTCAAGGGAAAGTTAGAGGAAAGGAGGAAGGAGAGGGAGGTCCTATCTTCCCAGCTCAGTTCCAAGGACAGGGAACTGAGGGACCTAAACAGGAGGAGCGACGAGATAGAAGCACGGTTGAGCTCTCTAAGGGAACAGTTGGAATTCTGGCGCAGGATGAAGGCTCAGTACGAGGGATATTCGGACGCTGTGAGGACCTTGCTTTTGGAATCCCCCCTCAAGGGGAAGGCCGTGGGGGTGCTGGGGGACCTCGTGGATGTGGACGAGTCATTCGTCCGTCCCATAGAGGCGGCCCTCGGACCTTACTTGGAGGCGGTGGTGCTCCCGAAGGCCGAGATGGCCCGGGAGGCGGTGGCGTTCCTCAGAAGGAAGAAGGTAGGGGGGAGGGTGAGGTTCGTGGCATTGGACAGGCTCGGGTCGTGGCCGGAGGACCTTCCGGACGCCCCGGGCGTGAGGGCTTCGGATGTGGTCAGGGCGGAAGGCCCCGTGCGTAGGTGGATCCAGTTCCTTCTGGGGAGGGTGATACTCGTGGACTCCTTAGAGGAGGCCCTCTCCTTAGGTCCTGGATGGGGTGGGATAACGAAGGATGGCCTCTGGGTGCGTCCGGACGGGGAGATATTGGGTGGGAGTACGGACGAAGGTGGGCCGGGGCTTCTGAGCAGGAAGTTGCAGATGGACCGTATAGGAGCGCGGATATCCGAACGCAGGAAGGAGCTTGAGGAGGTAGAGGAGGACGTCCTTAAGGTAATTTCGGAGAGGGATAAAATCTTATCACGTATTTCTCTGTTGGATACAGAGATAGAGGAACTCGGTAGGAGGTTGCTATCCCTGGACAGGGAGAGGGCGCAGAGGACCTTCGAGGAACGACAGCTCGAGGAGAGGGCCGGACGGTTGGAGGAGGAAGAGGGGTCCCTCAGGGAGGCGTTGGAGAGGCTCCAGGTCGAGCTTGTCCAGGACGGGCTGGAGAAGGGGAAGCTCGAGAGAAGGAGGGCGGAGGTCGGCTCCCTCATACGGGAGGAAGAGGCCTCGATGGAGGAGGAGGAGGGGGCGAGGGCGGGGAGGCTCAGCGCCCTCCACGGGGTTCAGGTGGAACTTGCCTCGGTCGAGGAAAGGCTTGAAGGTGCCAGGAGGGAGCTTATAAGGCTCGAGGGGATGAAGAAGGAGCTTTCGGATGCGGTGGGGAGGCGGGCGGAGGAGAAGGTCGAGGCCGAGGCGAGGGCGAGGGCGTTCGTGGCGAGGAGGGAGAGCGCCGGAAGGGAACTGGAGGAGCTGACGGGAAAGCTGAGGGAGATGGAGGAAAAATACAAGATTTTAGACCAAAAGAGGATAGCTCTGCAAGGGCGTTTAGGAACCTCTGAAGAGGAGGTGCGCAGGACTAGGACGGAGTACGAGGAGGCCCGCTCCAGGGCGCACGAGGTCGAAGGGAGGCTTTCACAGCTTCGCATGGAGGCGCAGGAGATCTGGGCGAGGGTGCAGGAGAAGTACGGAGTGGACGTGAGGGAGCTGGAACCCCCGGATGAGTCCTTCGAGCCGGGCCTTGCGGAGAGGGAGGTGGCCCGGCTCCAGGAGAGGATAGAGGCCATGGGCCCTGTGAACCTCGGAGCCTTGGAGGAATACAGGAGGGAGAAGGAACGTTACGAATTTCTGGCCAAGCAGCAGGACGACCTCCTGGAGGCGAGGGACACCTTAAAGCAGACGATAGTTGAACTCAACAGAAAGGCAAGGAAACAATTTATGGACACTTTCGAGAGGGTGAGGGACCACTTCAGGGAATCCTTCGTGAGGTTCTTCGGGGGAGGGGAGGTGGACCTCGTGCTCTCGGAGGGAGACGACCCCTTGGAGGCCCACATAAGCATAGTAGCGAGGCCGAAGGGGAAGAAGCTTCAAAACATATCCCTGCTTTCGGGAGGGGAGAAGGCCCTCGCCGCCGTGGCCCTCCTCTTCGCGCTCTACAGGGAGAAGCCTGGGCCCTTCTGCATATTGGACGAAGTGGACGCCATGTTGGACGATGCGAACGTCCAGAGGTTCGTGGAGGTCCTTAAGCAGTTCTCCTCGGAGACGCAATTTTTGGTGATAACCCACAACAAGTGTACCATGGAGGCTGCCGACGCCCTCTACGGGGTTACGAAGGAGGAGCCGGGAGTGTCGCAGCTTGTGGCGGTGAGGTTCGAAGGGGGGGAGGTCAAGGCGGAAATTAACACTTCGGTGGGCTGAGGAGATGTCCCTTCGGACGACTATCCCTCGGAGGTATATAATGTCCGAGCATATACGTATAGAGAGGGTCTTCTGCACGGACATGTGTATGCTGAGCCCCCAGGACGAGGTGATAAGCCGGACCCGGAAGGTTATAAAGATCGGGGATAGGAAGGTGGAGGGGTGGATAGTCGAGCTTAAGATCTCCTCCGAGGAGGAGTTTATGCCGGTCGCCTACTCCCCGGACACGGACGAGTGAGGCTAATCGTCTATGTCCTCGTATTCGGCGTCCTCTACCTTCCCGAGGTCCTCGTACGGCCTCACTTCCGGAGGCTTCCGGGGAGGTCTGAGGGTTTTGACGACCTTGAAGATAAGCCATACGGCCAAGGCCAAAAGGAGCAGTCGGAATATCGCCATCTTCCCTCCTATCTGGGCTTAAGCCACTTCGTAGGGTCCAGCACCTTGGTGCCCTCCAATATCTCGAAGTGGAGCATAGGGGGGGATAGGGCGTCGGCCCTTCCCGACGTACCTATGGGTTCCCCCGCCTTCACATCCTGACCTTCCCCAACGTAGACGTCCCTTAGGCCTCCGTATAGTGTGAAGAAGTTTCCGCCGTGGTCCAGGAGGACGACCTGACCGTATCCCCTGAGCCATTCCTCCAAGATCACCTTACCGTCGGCCACAGCCCTGACGATAGTGCCCTCGGGGACCTTTATACCTATCCCCCTGTTGAAGGTCCACGTACCGAGCTGAGGGTCTCGGTGCCTGCCGAACCTCTCCGCCACGGGACCTTCCGCGGGCCAGGGAAGCTCGCCCTTTATCCTCACGAACTTCCCTCCCGGCCCTCGGACCTTCTTGGCCAGGATAAGGGACTCTACCTTCCTCCGCGACTCCTCTATGGCCCTCCGGCGTTCCCCGAGGACTTCCTCCTTGGCCTTCCTGTCCCGGCGAAGTCTCGTCAATATCCTACGGATTTTGGCCATGTCCGCCTTCAGGGTCCTCTCCTTCTTACTCTTCCCGACGATAAGCTCGCGTCTGGCTTCGAGCCTCGCCTTCAGGAGAGCGCTATGTTTCTGCGCTGACCTCATCTCCCTCATAAGCGCTTCCGAGTACATCCTCTCCCATTCCTCTACGGCCTTTACGTACTGCACCCTCCTCCAGAACTCGGTTATGTCCTCGGAGGTGAGGAGGACCTTCAGCAGGCTGGGCCTTCCGTAGATGTAAAGTATCCTCAGGTGACGGCCGAGGGCACGGCGATGTCCGAGTAGGGAGGTGCGAAGCGATCTCAGGATGCTCCTCGTAGAATCTATCTGGCGGGTCAGATGCCTCTCCTGCTCCCGGAGCGTCCTGATATGCTGTTTCAGGAGGGCGACCTCCCTCTCCAGTCCCAGGAGCTTATCGCCGAGGGTGCGCTCCTTCCGCCTCAGGACCTTGAGCTTCTCCATATCCCTCCTCTGGGCCTCCTGGAGGGCCTTCAACTTCCGTCTCTCCTGGGCTATCAAGGAGTCCACATCTGCGGGTTGAGCTTCGAGGGCCACCTCTAGGAGGAAGGGTATCATCCCAGGACCTCCTCCAAGGCCATCCTGCTCCCAAGCAGGCCGAGGTAGGCACCGGCCAGGATACATCCGCCGAGGATGAAGCAGAGGTCCCTGGTGCTTAAAGGGACGATGTGTCCGAAGGTCTTATACCCGGCGGTCAAAATCAAAGCCGCCGACGCCCCTCCCGACAGACCCTTAATGATCCCCTCCAGTACGAAAGGTCTCCTTATGAATCCTTCCGTGGCCCCGACCAAGCGCATCATCTCTATAACTTCCCTCCTCGCCCAGACGGTGAGCCTTACGGTCCCAGCTACGGCGGAAGCTACCGCGAGACCGACGGCGAGGCTCACGAGCAGGTCCAGACCTAAGGCCATCCAGAGCCACCTCTCCATCGTCTCGGTCCATCCTCCCCCGTAGTTTACGGCCTCCACTCCCCTCATCTTAGATATTCTTTCGGCGAGTTCCCTGGCCCTCGCACCCACATAGGGCCCAGGTTTCAGTCGTATCCTCAAGGAGGCGGGGAGGGGATTCTCGGGGAGGAGGGACAGGAGTTCGGCTCCGAAGGTCCTGCAAAACTCCGCGGCCGCGGAATCTTTGTCTATGTAGGAGACCCTTACGACCCCAGGCATACGAACTATGGTCCTCTTCAGTTTGGCCATATGTCTTTGACTTATCCCGTCTTTGAGATAAACTTCCACATGTACTTTGGACATCAACCTCCGGGAGGTCCTGTAGAGGGCGAGCGTCCCGGCGAGGAAGAGGCCGAGGACGACCAGGGCCGTGCACGTCGTGGAGACTGCTATCAGGGTGGCCCTTCCACCCCACCTGAGACTCCTCAGAACTTCTCTGACGAGGTACCTCATCGTCCCTTAAGATAACCCCCTCGGGAGGTTTTGTCAATCGTTCCACGTGAGGCTTGCCTTCGTAAAATTTAGGTGTTATATTTTCAGGAGAGGTGATGTGATATGGCCAAGTTCAGGTTGGTCTCCCCTTACGAGCCTACGGGCGACCAGCCTCGGGCTATAGAGAAGCTCGTGGAGGGCGTGCTCGAGGGGTACAGGTACCAGACCCTCTTAGGGGTCACCGGAAGCGGCAAGACCTTCACCGTAGCCCACGTGATAGAGAAGGTGGGCAAGCCGACGCTCGTGATATCCCACAATAAAACTTTGGCAGCACAGCTCTACGGAGAGCTGAAGGCCCTGTTTCCAGAAAACGCGGTGGAATACTTCATAAGCTACTACGATTACTACCAGCCCGAAGCCTACATCCCCCAGACCGACACCTACATAGAGAAGGAAGCTGACAT
>DTYS01000199.1 GCA_012961755.1 Candidatus Latescibacterota bacterium | reverse complement strand
CTCGCTCCCAAGGAGAGCTTACCTCCCAATGTCCTCCTCTCCGAGGCGACCGGGGGCGAGAGCTTTCCCTTGGCCCTGACCTCACACTTGCCACATGTTCCCTTGCCTCCGCAGACCCCCTCCAACGGCACCCCGGCCAGGTAAGCTGCCTCTAAGATGGTCGTCCCTTCGGCCACCTCGACCGTCCTCCCCTCCGGTTGGAAGATGACCTCAAATGTCCTCATCCCTTCGCCTCCTCGTACTTCCTTATAGCAGATATGACGTCGTCCGGTGTTCTGCTCTCCAGGAGGGCCTTCCTTAAGTCCTCCTTAGACATAAGGCGAGATATGTGGGCTATGGTCCTTAGGTACTCTTCGGGGGAATCCTCAGGGCCCAGGACCAAGAAGAAGAGCCTTGCGGGGACCCCATCCAACGCTCCGAAGTCCACACCCTTCTTCGACCTTCCGAAGGCCACCCAGACGTCCTTAGCCGAGGAGAGCTTGGCATGGGGCAGGGCAACGCCGGCCTCGAGCCCCGTCCCGCCCAACCGCTCCCTGTGCAGGGTCTCCCTGACGGCCTCCTCCGGGTCCAGGTCCGCGCCCGCCCCCACGAGCGTCTTCACGAGCCCCTCCACGATCTCCTCCTGGCTCCTCCCCTTAAGATCCAAGTCTATGAGGGACGGAGAAAGCTTGTGGTATAGGACCGCCATCTCACCTCCCTAAATAAGGTTCACCTCACTACGAGGACCGGACAGGGAGATTCGTACAGGACCCTCTCCAAGGAAAGCCCGACCAACCTCCTCGCCCCCGAGCGCTGGCCCGGAAGTCCCAAGACCAGAAGGTCGACCTTAAGCTCCCTCGCCTGCCTCAGGAGCACATCCTCGGGGAGGCCCTTCTCCTGGCGCAGCGAGACCCTCACCTCCCTCTCCACCGCCATCCCTTCGACGTGGTAAAGGTACTTCCACCCATCCTCCTCGGCCTCGGCCTCCACCTCGGAATGCCTCCTCCCCGTGAGCCTGGAGAGTCGGTCCACTACGGAAGGGTCGACGACGTTGAGGGCTATGAGGTGCGCATCCTCCCGTTCCGCCAAGCTCACGGCAAGCTCCGCCGCCCTCTGGGAGCCCTCGCTCGCCTCCACCGAAAGCAGGACCCTCCCGAACATCAGCCTCTCCGGCGCTTCACCTGCTTCCTCCTGAAGAACTCCTCCCTCTCAGCCTCCTCCAAGGCCTCCTGGACGAAGGCTACGGTCGCCTCGTACTTCGGCAGGAAGATGTGCTCCAAAGCGTTCAACCTCCTCTGAGTCTTGGATATCTCCCTTGCGAGCCTCCAGACAGAGATGTAGACCTCTATGTACCTCAGGAGCACGTCCTCGGCCCTCCTCAAGGCCATGATGGTCCTGTCCAGGGCCGAAGTCGTGTACCAGAGGCTGAGGTCCGGGAACCCGGGGGCACGGACGGCCCTGACCGAGGGGAGGACCACCCCCATGGCGCTCCTTCCGGTCACCTCTATCTCGTACCTGGCCTCCCCCACTCCCAGGAGCCTCGACATCGCCTCCCTTCCCATGGACAGCACAGCCCCCTCGTAAGCGGAGTACACCTCCCCGAGGGCCTCCTCGAGCTCCCTCCCGAGGTCCCTGAGCCCGTACACCACCCTCATAAGTTCCATGACCAGAACTTCCCTCTTCTGCTCCAGAAGTTCGTACGCCTCCGTTCCGAACTTGAGGCGGCTTTTGTAGGTTATCAAGTTTCCCCTGGTCGGCGGGACCCTTTCCGCAAGCGCCCTCATCCTCGGTAGTATCTGTCCAAGATCTCCGAAGGGATCCTGTACAGGGCGGAGCGGGGAAGCAGGGATATGACCTCCCAGCCTATCCCCAGCGTCTCCTCCAGGCTTCTGTCCTCCTCCCCCTGATTTATGAACCTGTCCTCGAACGCCTCGCCGAACTCAAGGTACCTCCTGTCCAATGCGGTGAGTTCTTCCTCTCCTACTATAGTGGCCAAGGCCCTCACCCTCTCCACCCTGCTATATGCCGCGTAGAGCTGGCTCGCAAGGTACGGGTGGTCCTCCCTCGTCCTCTCCTCGCCTACAGCGTCCTTCATGATCCTCGAAAGCGAGGGAAGGACGTTTATTGGAGGATATATCCCTTTGGCGTGGAGTCCCCTGTCCAAGACTATCTGCCCTTCGGTTATGTACCCTGTGAGGTCCGGAACAGGATGGGTTATGTCGTCGTTGGGCATGGTGAGTATGGGAAGTTGGGTTATAGAGCCCCTCCTCCCCTTAACCCTGCCGCATCTCTCGTAGAGGGACGCCAGGTCGCTGTAGAGGTATCCTGGGTACCCCTTCCTCGAAGGCACCTCACCCCTGGAACTTGCCCTTTCCCTCAGGGCTTCGCAGTAGTTGGTCATGTCCAGCATG
>DTYS01000198.1 GCA_012961755.1 Candidatus Latescibacterota bacterium | reverse complement strand
TTGTGCTGAACACGGGCTTCGTGGTCGGGGTAACGTTCCACGACATAAAGTGGGCCCTACCCGGTGGGTTCGGGGAGCATATAGCTTTATTGGACGTGGACGACGACGGCGTCCCCGAGGTCCTGGGGGAGTCCGGAAGGCTGCTGAGGGTCTTCGACGCGGAGCTCCAGAGGGAGCTGAGGTGACAGAAGTCCTTCCCTCGCTGGAACCACACGGACGGAGGCCCTCCCGATCCTTAGCCCACACCTTATCGTAACCTCCGCTCTCCCGCTCGAGAGAGCCCTGAAGAGCCCTGAATGTTCGATCCTCCCCACCGTGGTATCATCGCTGGCCCAGGATATGGATATCGGGGGAAAGAGCTGGACCGACCTTCCGAACGGGTCCACCCCGACGGCCCTGAACTTCAAAGTTTCTCCGACTTCTAAGCTTGCCCCTTCAGGCTCCACAAAGAGGGTATCTAAGATCGGTACCACCTTGACCTCAACATCTTCGTCCACATGTACATATACGTAATGATAAAATCCTCCCCGCTCCGGAGGGGCGTAGAGCACCGCACCTGCCCCTCCGCTTATTATGTACGGAACCCCTCCCCAGGAAGCCTCGTAGTAAAGGTGCTCGTGTGAGCAGAGCACGGCCGTAACCCCATATCTTGCCATAAGTTCCACGAACTCCTTCGCCTCCTTAGCATCCGTGAAGGCGTGGTTCCTCATGGGAGGAGCATCGTAGGGGGGTGTATGGGTCACCACGAAGGTATGTTTATACTTTTTGGCCTTGTCCAGCTCCTCCACCATCCACTTCCACTGCTCCGGGGACGACTCCCTCACCCCCCAGGGACGGGTCCCGTGGCCAGCGGTGTCCAGGATTATAAAATAGCTGTTTCCATATTTGAACGAATAGTACGTCCTTCCGAAGAACCTTCTGTGGAGCTTTCTGCTGTATCCTCCATCGGGTACGTATATATCATGGTTCCCCACCACGACGTGGTAGGGTACCCTTAAGCTATCCAAACACGCTTTAAACTTCTCATAGTTCTCCAAGGAGTTATAATCTGGCCCATCGCCGCCGTAGATGAAGAAGTCCGGCCTCAGGACGTTGACCTCCTTCACTATCCTCCCCAATATCTCAGGATGGTCCCTGGGAGAGCGGGAGCCGAACCTGCTGTCCCCACAGAACACGAAGGAGAAATCGGCCCCTTGTGTTCCTCCCAGGCAAAGGGTCCAAGTAAGGACGATGAGCCTCAAGGCGACCATGGAATCCTCCTAAGTTTCAATAGACCACGGATACCGGGACTACCCGGACCTCGGTCCCGGAATCCGTCCTCACCCGGACCCGCACGAGGTACACTCCCGGAGGGACGAGCTTTCCCTCGCCATCCCTGCCGTCCCAGGTATCCCTGTACCTGCCGCTCGAGCGCATCCCCTTGAAAAGTTCCCTTACGGGGGCTCCGGAAAGCTCGTACACCTCCACAGAACATGGGACCCGACGTGTGAGCTGGAGTATGTCGTAGTAGAAGGTCACCCTGTCCTGGACGAGGTTCTTGGCCTGTTCCTCCCTGCATCCTGCAGCCCTTATACCTCCCCTCTGCCCGTCGTGGGAGAAATTCCCGGCGTTCAGACAGGCGTTTACAGGCTTCCGAAGGTACCTCGGCCCGACGCTGCCGTCCTCCCCGAAGACCACGACATCCCTTGGGTAGGACCAAGCCTTCCACTGGTCCTTCCCGTGGACCATTACCCTGTCCCATAGCAAGGTATAGCCCTTATCCTGGGCCAAGGATAATCCCACGATTAGGAGGACCACCATCAGTAGCACACCCCCACCGAGCCGGAGGCGAAGTTCTCTCCTTCGTCCGAGCTCACGGTTATCCTGTACAAGTACACCCCCGGAGGGACGAGCTTGCCCTCGTCGTCCCTCCCGTCCCAGGTCAAGGTGTGCTCCCCAACGGGAAGCCTTCCGGACAGGGAACGTTCGAGTTCACCGGAGGTCAAGGTGCACGGGAACTGTGCCCACGACCTTAAGTATGGTAAAGGTGAACCTCGCATCGTCGCCCAGGCCATCGCCGTTCGGGCTGAAGACCTTGGGTTCAACCGTGATCCCTCCGAGTACGCCCTCCTCCAAGCTCGTCCGCACGGTAAGGGTGTTTCCCGGAACCCTGGCCTTCACGTCCCCTGGGTAGACCGGTTGGGATAGCTCTCCGGAGGAGCTGTCGGAGACCCATCCTTTGAAGGTAGTGCCGTACCTGAAGACCCGGCATAAGAACACTACCTCCACCAGCGTCCTGTCCCTGGTCACCTTGGGGAAACGGATGATCAACCTGTCGTCCGTCAAATCCACCGAGAAATCCACTTCCTTCCCATCTATCCTGACTTCCTGCACTCTGTCCGCCCTCCCGGGCAACTGAAGCTCCAACGTGTCGAACCCCAACTGCCCCGGCCTTATCCGGGGCCGCACGAGGTAGGTGAAGGTCACGGGCTCTCCCAAGGGAACTATGGAATCCAGCCTCGCCCCGTCCGAGGCAGTGGGGAAGAAGTCCACCTTCACCTGCAGGTACCTTCTGGGACCGGGAGAGGCGAGGGGGGCCTTCTCCTCGTCGAAGGGGTAGGCCGAGGACCAGGTGCTCCAGTTCTCGGTATCTTCGGTTATCTTCCCGCGCTGGTCCCTCGGAAGGGAATAGTACGCCTCCCTGGTGAGGGGACGTCCGGAGGGGTCCTCTGCCACCTCCTCAGTTCCCACCCCCGTCCTCCTCCAGTAGACCTCAGGGTCAGGGTCGGTGCCCGTGCGGGTCCCTAAGGAAGACCTTGCAGCCCGGATCCCTCTCCCCCGCTCACCTCAGAAGTCCCCAGTTCACCTCGGGCTCCATGACCCAGGTAGCAGCGTTGGCGACGCGGCACTGGTAGCCCTTCTTAGGATCGGTGAGGGGAGCTGCCAGATCGTACTTCTGCGCCCTGGCGTTCTTCCACCTCTTGACCTCCTCCTCCGTCATGCCCTCAAACCCGTCGTACTGTGCCCCGGAGTGGGAGGCATCTACCTCTATGGACCAGTGCTCGGTGCCGTGGGCCATGTCGTCGTAGAACCAGACGCCGAAGTAGAGCTTGTTCGTCGTGGGGTTCCAGCCCCATGCGAACCTGCAGTTGAAGTCGCTCAGGTCCATAGGGGCGCCGAACTGGTTGGTCATCTTGTCGGCGGTCATCCAGTAGGCCTCGGGCACGATGTCCCAGTCGCTCAGGTCCCCGTCCGTAACGTCCGGAATCATGTCGTCCGGGAACTGAAAGGCGTACCTTGGCTTACCTATATGAGCATCTGCAGAGGTCACCAAGCCTAACAGGAACGCACAAGCTACTGCCAAAGGCACGTATTTACTTATCTTTACCTCCTTTCTTTCGGGGTTCCAATAAGGACGAAGACTTTCGGATATCACCTCCTTTCTAAAGAGGCTTTCTACTGAATCTATAACGTAACAAATACCTCTACATTTGTCAAGAGTTCCGTGACCACCTGAGACCTTGACCTTCCCGGTCAGAAGTGCTATCTTATTGGCTCGTACGAGGGCACGAGTTGTTCAACACCTCGGTGGAGGCAGAGGTGAACTCCGTAGCACGCTTCGTCCTCTCTGCTCCCGGGATACTTTTGGCCCTCACCGTGCACGAGGTAGCCCACGGCTGGGTGGCGTACATCTTAGGTGACCCGACTGCCAAGAGGGCAGGGAGGTTGACATTCAACCCATTGGCACATCTGGACATCTTGGGAACAATTATGCTCTTTCTGGTGCACTTCGGCTGGGCAAGGCCGGTCCCGGTGGACCCTTACAACCTTCGCAACCCCAAGAGGGACATGATATGGATATCATTGGCAGGCCCGGGGGCGAACATTCTGACCGCCTTCGTCCTGACCCGCCTGATGAGGCTCTTGACGGGGATATGGCTCCCCGGTCCTCTGCTCTACCTACTCTCCTTCGGGATGTACATAAACCTGATCCTTGCCTTCTTCAACCTGATACCCGTTCACCCCTTGGACGGGGAGAAGGTGCTGGTCGGCCTCCTCCCCCTGGGACCCGCCTACCGCTTCGCCCAGCTCGAGAGGTACGGCCCCCTGATCCTCATCGTCGTTTTGCTCTTCGACCAGATGGTCTTCCCGGTCGTGCGGGGGACGGTCGGGCTCCTCTCGTCCTACCTCGGTAGGTGGATGATGTCGTTCTGAATAGTCGCCCGAAGGCCGTTACGATAACCTATCCAAGTTGTAGATTTTTATAGGGTTGTCCCAGAACCACATCTTGGCCACATCCGCCGCCTCGTCCTCCGTCATCCTTCCGTGGAGGACCAACATCGCAAGTGCGGTGGCCACGTTCTCCTGGGCCATCGAGAGATGCCCGTAGACCTTCTCCACGGCGTACATGAAGTAGTCCCCTCCGAACGCTGTTATCTTGTCCACGGGAACGAAGTCTAGGTATTCCGGTATCCCGGATTGTGTCATGTAATAAGAGACTATGTGGGTCCAGCACCAGTTTACATATACATTGTGCCAGTTCCCTGCCATTATGGCTAAGTCCCTTACATAGGGGATCCCCATGTGGTAGATATCGAAGCGGACCTCCGGGTACTTCTGGACGAGGGGTATGTTATGCTTAGGGTCGAGCCTCCTGAAATCGTCCCAGACTCCAGCGTGCACGGCCACCGTGAGGTCCTCCTCCCCACACATGGCCAGGACCTTCTCCCTCAGGTAGACCGAGAGCAGGTGGTAGTCCCCCTCCTCGAGCCTTCCGCATGACATGAGCTTTGCGAACAGCCCCCTCGCATCCGAATCCGAGACCGGTTCCTCGTAAGGCTGACTCACGGTCTTCATCCCCACGACCCTCTCCTCATCCCTCCACTTCCTGAGCTGCGCCCTACAGTAGTCCATATAGTCGTCCAAGGTGTGCACCTCCATCCCGAGCTTCCCCGCCCTCTCCTCCACCGTCCTCCTGCCTTCGGGGAACTCTATAAGGAGCACAAAATTGAGCACAGGGACCATAAAGGGCCTTTCGTAGTCGGTCCTACCTGCCTGTGTCAAGCTGAACCTTATGCGACACTTGTCCCTGATGATCCTGTCGTATATCCCTTGGGTGTTAGCTCCTCTCATAGCCTCGGTTATGTCCATGAAGTTGTCCCTGGTTATGTCCTGGAAGCCGTATATTTCTTCGAGCGTCCGCCACATAGCTTCTGCATATGAGGTATATCGCACGGCGGGTATGTAGGGCTCCAACGCCCCGAACCTCTCCTCGACGGGCTTGGACGTATCCAGCAGGAACTCCCTCACCCCGGCCCTGTCCAACCTTCTGCCTTCCACCGTGAACCCGGCCGCGGCCAAGCTTCCGGTGAGGTAGTGGGAGAACAGGAAGCATACGTCGGGCTCCAACTTCACCCTTTCCCTTTCGGGTGCGAGATGCTCGTGGGCGTCCACGACATCGAACCCTTTTATCCGTTCCAGGAGCCTGTCTTTAAGGTTCATCTTCCCTCCTCATCTTTGGACCACCGGACGGAGACCTTCGCAATATAACAAAACTTAGAGCCTCCCTCAAGCCCACTTGACACAGGCCTCATGATGTGTTAGCTTTCGGTCCAAAATCGTCCTCAGATCGGGATATGGTAAAATTTCACGTCTTAGCACGGGACGGCGGGGCGAGGGCCGGCCTCCTGGTCACTCCCTACGGTGAGGTCGAAACTCCGACGTTCATGCCCGTGGGGACCCAGGGGACCGTAAAGGCAGTATCCCAGGAGGAGCTCGAAGTGGCCGGGGTCCAGATGGTGCTGGCGAACGCGTACCATCTCTACCTCAGGCCGGGAGCGGAGCTTATAGAGCAGGCAGGAGGCCTTCATAAGTTTATGGGATGGAAGAGGTCCATCCTCACCGACAGCGGAGGATATCAGGTCTTCAGCCTGGCGCCCCTCCGCAAGGTGACGGACGACGGGGTCAGGTTCCAATCCCACATAGACGGCTCCTACCATACCTTTACCCCGGAGAGGGTGATAGAGATAGAGCACAAGCTTATGGCCGACATCATAATGCCTCTGGACCAACCGGCCCCTTACCCTTGCTCCGAGGCGGAAGCTGAGGCCGCCCATAGGAGGACCCTCCTCTGGGCGGAGAGGAGCATAAGGCATCACGAGAGGCTCGGAGGTGGGCCTGCACTTTTCGGGATAGTTCAAGGTGGAGTCCAACATAACCTTAGGAGGGAAAGTGCTGAGGTTCTCTCCGATATGGGATTTCCTGGATACGGGATCGGGGGCCTCTCCCTGGGGGAACCTAAGCCCCTTACGTGGGAGATGGTGGAGGTGGTGACATCCACCCTTCCGGAGGAAAAGCCCAGGCACCTTTTGGGGATGGGCCTTCCCGAGGACCTAGTGGAAGGGGTGGCCAGGGGGGTGGACCTGTTCGATTGTGTGGTGCCCACGAGGTACGGCAGGAACGGTACGGCCTTCACGTGGAAGGGGAAGCTCGTGGTGAAGAACGCCCCCTACGCAAAGGACCTCTCCCCCTTAGACCCCGACTGTTCCTGCCCCGTCTGCCGACGCTACACGAGGGCTTACATACGCCACCTGTTCCAGGCCGAGGAGATCCTGGGCCTTCGCCTAACCACCCTCCATAACATTCACTTCTTCTGCGAACTTATGCAAAATATGAGGGAGGCGATACTGAAGGGGGAGTTCGCCGAGTGGAGGAAGGGGTTCTACGGAAGATATGGGATAAGCTAATCCTCTCCTTCCAAAAATCTTATCAGGATCTCAGATAGTACAGAAAGTTCCCGGATGTTGATGTTCTCCCTCTTCGTATGGCACAGGGCTAAGGAACCCGCCCCGAACACCACCGTGGGCATCCCATTCTTTGAAAGGTTCGCAGCGTCGGTCCACGCCGACATAACCCCGAAGGATACGGGCCTCTTTAAAGTTCCCGCCGCTGCCTTGAGCAGGTCCTGCGCTACGGGAGAATCAGGCGAGGTCTCCGTAGGTTCGTCCACGCTCAGTAAGGTGTACTCTGCCCCGTACCTGCCCAAGGTCGCGAGGACCTCGTCCAAGGCGTCCTCTACCTTAACCCCCGGAGGAACTGGGATATCGGCCGTAAACTTACAATGATCCGGGGTCACCTGTGGATCCCTGCCACCTTCTATCCTGCCCACCGTTATCCCTCGTCCAGCTAAGAAGGGAAGCTCGCCGAGATCCCGCAGGAGCTCAGCGCACCTGAGGATAGCGTTCTTACCCCCGTCGTAGGTAGCACCGTGCGTCTCCTCACCCCTGACCTCGGCCTCGAACTCTACGCTCCCGAGCTGAAGGTTACATATGCGAAGTTCCGTGGGTTCCAGCACCACAGCTCCCATCAGATCCATCCCCCATGGGTCCCGGAAGGACTCGGAACCCTTCCCCCCCTTCTCCTCGTCTACGAAGAGGGCCACGAAGGCCGGGGCGCTCGTCCTCTCCAAGGCTGTCAGGAGTGCTGCTATCTGCCCCTTAGGGTCCACGACTCCCCTGCCGTAGGCCGTCCCGTCCTTTACCGTGAACCCCTCCACGGGATGCCCCCACGCCGGCACGGTGTCCACGTGGGTGGCCAGGAGGTACCCGGGTCTACCCCTTACAGCGTACAAGTTCGGCCTTCCCGGAAGCACCGGCTCCGATATCACCTCAAACCCCATCCCCCGCAGAGCTTCAAATAGGAACCTCTGGACCTCCCCCTCCCTGCCGGTGGGGCTCGGACGTGCTATAAGTTCCCTCAGCCAACCCAGAATTTCCATATCTTCGGAGTTCCAAAAACCCGAGCAGTTGCCCTAAGGTATTAAGCCCCCTCCCTCGGGCCATATCTAAGAGGAGGAGGAAGACCCCCACGGTCGCCGAAACGTCCCCCATCGCCCTGTGGACGTTGGTGTGCTCCACCCCCAGCCTCCTTGCGACACTGCCCAAACCGTAATTCCCCAGGCCCGGAAGGAGCCGCCTGGCTATGGACAGCACATCCACCACGATGTTGGAAGGTGGAGGAAGCCCAGCACGGCCAAGTTCGCTCCTGAGGAACTTCATCTCGAAGGAGGCGTTGTAGGCCACTATGACGTCGTCGTCCAAGAACCTCAAAAATTCTGGAAGTACCTCCCCCATGCTCGGCGCTCCTTCCAGCATCCTCCGGGTTATGTGGTGGACGGAGAGAGCCTCCAGCGATATAGGCCTTCCTGGGTCCACGAGCCTCCAGAACACTTCCCCCCTCCGTCCTCCTTTGAGCTTCATAGCCCCAAGCTCGCATATCCTGTCCCCCGCCTCGGGGTCCAAACCCGTGGTCTCGAAGTCCAGGACCACGAAGGGCACTTCGTCTAAGTTCTTTCCTTCCATCCTAAAGCCTCCTTCAATTTCCTGCGCATCCTCTCCACATGGGAGCCCTCCCAGTAGATCCTGCCGCACTTGGGACACCTTGCGAACCTCTCGTGCGTGCTGAAGACGTACGGCGGAACTGAGTCCCGCACCTCCTCCTTCGGCAGGGGCTCTATGGGTTCGTTGCACAGGGCGCACCTCGTCAGGAAATCCTTCCCTACGTCCAGGTCGAGCTCCCTTACGACCTGCCTTAGCTGCTCCCAAAGATCTCCGCTCTCCACTAAGACCCTCCTCCCAAAGGACCTCTCCGCCAACCCTCTGTCCCTGGTCAGCAGGACCCTATCCTCCGCCTGCGCGAGCCTGAGGAGCTGAGCGTCCCTGGCAGGTGCGGGATATATCACATCGTATCCTAAGAGCCTGAGCCACTTAGCCAGCCTCCCCAACATGTCGTCCGCGACGAAGCGCATCCTACCCTCCGAGGAGACCCTCCTCGGCCAAGCTCACGGCGCTTCCCTCCCCCAAGATCACATGGTCCAGCACCCTTATCCCCAAGATCCTCCCCGCCCGGACGAGCTGTTCGGTTACGGCCACGTCCTCCCGGGAGGGGCTCGGGTCGCCGGAGGGATGGTTGTGGACGAATATTACAGCGGCCGCGGACTCCCTGACGGCGGGAAGGAACGCCTCCCTCGGGTGAACCAGGCTTTCGCCGAGGCTTCCCTCCGATATTATCACATCCTTGATGAGCCTGTTCTTCATGTCCAAAAGAGCGCATCTGAACACCTCTTTTTTAAGCCCCTTGACCTTAGGTAGGTAGTACCTCGCCACATCCGAGCTCGACCTGAACACCACCCTCTCCCCCTCAACTTCGGAGGCGAACCTCCTGCCCAAGGCCAGGGCGGCCTTTACCGCGGCCGCCTTCGCAGGCCCCATCCCCGGGACCTCCTCGAGCTCCGCAGGCGACGCCCTGTCTATACCCCTAAGGCCACCGAACTTGGCTAAAAGGTGCAGAGCTATGTCCAAGGCGCTCAGACCAGAGGAGGCATCCCCCGTGCGAAGGAGGATAGCCAAAAGCTCGGCGTCGCTGAGGACCTCAGCTCCCTTACTCAGTAGCCTCTCCCTCGGCCGCTCGTCTTCCGGCCAGTACTTTATGGGTCGTTGATACTCCCTCAAAGTTCTGCCTTAGTCCCAGGTACATACGCACAGTAGGGGTCCTCGCCCAGAGGATCGCCAATTGCGAAGGCCCTCGCTCTACATCCCCCACAGACGTATCGGTATTCACATGCTCCACACCTTCCCTTGAGTCGTCCCGGATCCCTCAAAGAGCGGAAAATCTCGGCCCCTTCCCATATCTCCTTTATGCTCCTTTCCTTTATGTTCCCAGCACTTAAAGGGAGGTAGCCGCAGGGTTGTACATCTCCCGCGCTGGAGATGAAGCAGGCGCTCACCCCCGCAAGGCATCCCAACCTCTTACGGGAGTTCACCCCGGCTATCCTGAAGTATTGGGGCGCGCAGGTGGCCCTGAGCTCTATCGGAACCTCCGAGGATTTAACATGCAACCATCTTAGGACATCGTCGCAGTCCTCAGGAGGAAGCTGGACGGACCCTACTACCTCCATACCGCATCCTACGGGGACGAACATGAAGAGGTGTAGGGCGCGCAGACCGAGCTCGAGGCAGAGCTTCAGGATCTCCGGAACTTCGGAGACGTTCCCACTGGTCACCGTCGTGTTCACCTGGACCTCCACCCCAGCTTCCTTCAGGTGTCCTATCCCCGAGAGGGTCGAGTCGAAGGCCCCCTCCACCCCCCTCATGCGATCGTGGACATGGGGCTCCGCGCCGTCCAGGCTCACGCTCACCCTACCTACTCCCGCCCTCCTTATATCTTCGGCCAGGTCCCGATCTATCAATGTCCCGTTGGTAGCAATCGCTACGGGAAGTCCCTTCCCGGAGGCGTGCGATGCCACCTCGAGGGCATCCTCCCGCATCAAGGGTTCTCCTCCGGTGACGATCAAGAGGGGCCTCGCGAAGGATGCTACCTCGTCCACGAGGCCCAACACCTCATCCTTCGAAAGCTCCTCCTCGGAGACCTTACCCGCTCTACAGTACAGGCATTCCAGGTTACAGCGCTTCGTGAGTTCTAAGAATACTATCCTGAGCTCGTTCACGGCTTCAGATACGCCTTAAGGCCCTCTCAAAAGCTTCTACGGTCCTTTCTATGACCTCCCCATCGTGGGCCGTGGAGAGGAAGGCCGACTCGTACGGTGAGGGAGCGAGCATGACGCCCTCCCCGAGGAGGGCGTGGAAGACCTTGGAATAAAGCTCCGCAGAGGACGTGCGGACGTCCTCAAGGTCGAGTACCCTCTCCCGCTCCGTGAAGAAGATGGAGAACATCCCTGTCTCGTAGTTCACCACACAAGGTATCCCCTTCCTCCGGAACAGCTCTCTCACCCCATCGGCCAGTTCCTCAGTCCTGCCCCTGAGCGTCCGGTAGGGCATCTCCTTCCTTAGAACCTCGAGTGTGGCCAACCCCGCCTTCATCGCTAAGGGATTTCCGGAGAGCGTGCCGGCCTGGTAGACCTTCCCCTGGGGGGCCAGAAGACCCATCACCTCCTCCCTTCCGCAGAGCGCTCCGACCGGAAGTCCCCCTCCTATGACCTTTCCGAGGGTTATTATATCGGGTTCTACGTTGTACCTCGTGGATATACCTCCGAACTCCACCCTGAAGCCGGTTATGACCTCGTCGAATATAAGGAGCGCCCCATGTTCCTTCGTCGTACTCCTGAGCCCTTCCAGGAACCCCTCCTGGGGCAGGACCACGCCCATGTTCCCGGCCACAGGCTCCACGACCACGGCGGCTATGTCCTCCCCGCACCTTCCGAAGACCTCCTCCACAGCATCCCTGTCGTTGTAAGGTACGGATAAGGTGCACTCCGCGGTACCCTTCGGAACACCCGGCGACGAAGGGATGTTGAAGGTGAGCCCCCCGGAGCCGGCTCGGACCAGGAATGGGTCGGCGTGTCCGTGGTAGCACCCCTCGAACTTGAGGATGAGTTCCCTGCCGGTCCTGGCCCTCGCAAGCCTCACAGCGGTCATGGTTGCCTCGGTTCCCGAGTTCACGAACCGCACGAGTTCCACGAACGGGAAGGCGGCCTTTATGGTCTCAGCGAGTTCCACCTCGAGTTCGGTGGGGGCTCCGAAGCTCGTGCCCTTGGGGAGCACCTCGGTTAGAGCTTTTAGGACTGCGGGGTGGACGTGTCCCAATATCAACGGTCCGTAAGAAAGTACATAATCTATATACCTATTTCCGTCCACATCGAAGATGTAAGCACCTTCCCCCCTCTCTACGAACCTTGGGACCCCACCCACGGCCCTGTACGCCCTCACGGGGCTTGATACCCCTCCGGGCATACACCTCCTCGCCCGTTCGAACAGTTCCTCGGACTTCATCCGGGCTCGAACGATCCCTTTTTGAAACATCTCAAAGTATAAAACACCGAGGGCTCAGCCCCGGCGACCTCCCTCATCCTGGATATCCTGTCCTTCAGCTCCCTTCTGGACCTCGCATGAACCATGGTATACACTCCGCAGAAGGAGCCGGACGAAGGCGGTCCTATCGCATAGGCCTTCCTGAGGTAGCAGTGGGACACCCAGGGAAGCTTCGCGAAGGTGACCCCCAGCTCGTTCGGTTCCTCCGTGCCCCATAGCACGAGGGCGTTTTCGGAAAATCCCACCTTGGCATGGTCCAGCACTGCCCCGAACCTTCTGACCAAGCCGAAGTTCACGAGCTTCTCGGTCCTGGCTATCACCTCGCCCTCCGACATTCCCAGTCCCTCCGCTATCTCCAGGAACGGCCTGCGGACCAGAGGTATGTCCGAAAGTGACCTTAGGAGCCGAAGCGGCGGAGGGCCTTCCACTTTCTTCGAAGTTCGAACCGTCGTAGGTCCCAGAACTCCTTCCCGCCCGAAGGTGGTAGCAAGCTTATAGGGCCTCTCGCATTTCAATACCAAGGCCCGACGGACCCCTTCTAAATCTGCTAGCTCCCGGATCAACCCTTCCAGGTACCCCTTCCTCTCCACGGCCACGACCCACAGGTTGTACTCCGAGCCGTCCCTTTGGTAGCAGTGGGTCACCTGGCTGTACCCTGCCATCCTACTTCCTACCTCCTCCAACCTGTCCCCACCGACCGAGAAAGCTAAGAGCACGGGTTCGAAGCCAAGCTTCCTAGGCTCCAAGACGGCACCTATACGGCGGATGACGCCTTCCTCCTTAAGATATCTCAGGACCTTCAATACTTCGTCCTCCTCCGAGGAGGACATCTCGGAGAGCCGGAGGAAGGGACGGCCTTCTATGGGGAAGGCCCTTTGGGCAAGCTCAAGTAGTCCTTCCCAGCATTCTGGCAGCATCTTTGGCGAAGTATGTCAGGATTATATCGGCACCCGCCCGTTTTATCCCTAAGAGCACCTCCATCATGGCAATTCCTTCGTCCATCCACCCGAGCCTTCCGGCGGCCTTCACCATAGCGTACTCCCCCGAGACGTTGTACGCTGCCAAGGGCCTCAGGAACCTCTCCTTGGCGGCTCGGATGACGTCCAAGTACGCTAAGGCGGGCTTCACCATAACTATATCGGCCCCTTCCCTTATGTCAAGCTCCATCTCCAGGAGGGCCTCCCGAACGTTGGGCGGGTCCATCTGATAGGAGCGCCTGTCCCCGAACTTCGGGGAGGACCCGGCAGCCTCCCTGAAGGGACCGTAGAAACAGGAGGCATATTTGGCCGAGTACGCCATAATGGCGACTTCGGTGAAGCCTTCCTCGTCCAGGGCTCTCCTTATGGCCCTCACTTGTCCGTCCATCATCCCAGAAGGAGCCACCACATCCGCCCCTGAACTGGCGAGCGAGACGGCGGTCTTGGCCATCAGCTCTAAGGTCCTGTCGTTGTCCACCCTCCCGTCCACGACCACCCCACAATGACCGTGGGTGGTGTACTCGCAGAGGCAGACATCGGCCATAACAACAAGTTCGGGCAGGGCCTCCTTGAGCGCCCTGGTGGCCCTCTGGACGATGCCATCGTCGGAATACGCCTCCGAGCCAAGTTCGTCCTTCCGCCCCGGCACCCCGAAGAGCAGCACGCCTTTTATCCCGAGCTCGTGGGCCTCCCGGGCCTCCTCAACGAGCTGGTCCACGCTCAACCTGAGCTGTCCCGGCATGGGACCTATGGACTCCCTCCTCCCCCTTCCGTGCACCACGAAGAGGGGGTATACGAGGTCGTCCGTAGAGAGCATCGTCTCCCGCACCAACGCCCTTATGCCCTCCCCCATTCGCAACCTGCGCATCCTAAGTTCGGGGAACATTTCCTATCTCCTCCTCCGAAAGGTAGCAGGCGGGGTCCTCCGCCAGGAAGTCACCGAAGACCTGTTCGGCCCTCGCCCTAAACCCTCCGCATATCCCCTTAAAAGCGCACCTTCCGCATCTCCCGGAAAGTCCCTCCGGAAGCCTCCTGAGGGCATCTATGGTGGGGTCTTCGGAGATGATGTCGTCCAAGCTCCGTTCCCTTATGTTCCCTAACCTTCGTTCCCAAAATTGGTTCGGCCGAACCCAGCCTGAAGGATCCACACAGAGGAGCTTCCTCCCGGTACCCTCCCCTCCCTGCGCTTCTAGGGCCTTTAAGGCCTCCTTCGCTCCTGGCGGGTCCACCTTTGCAAGCTCCCTGTAGAGGAAGGCCCCGTCGAAGGGCCCGGCTACGGTGAGCACCTGCATCTGGGAACCCCTCTCGAGGAGTTCCCGGACCTTCCGGAAGAGCCCTTCTATAAGCGTCCGCTTCCGATGGAGGTCCAGATCGTGGTCCGGCTCGGCCCTTCCGGAATAGACCAGGTGGTAGACGCAGAACCTCTTCACCCCTAAGGAATCCGCTAGGTCCATAAGGTCATACAATTCATAGTAGTTAAATTTGGTGACCGTGAACCTCACCCCGACCCTTATCCCCTCCCCAGCCGCCCTCTCCATGCCGGCCATCGCCTCCCGAAAGGCCCCCTCCCTCCTTCGGAACTTATCGTGTGTCCCAGGGAGGCCGTCCAGACTCACCCCGACGTAGATAAAGCCCGCCTCCTTCAGGTCCCCGGCGAACTCCTTCGTGATCAAGGTACCGTTGGTGGAGAGGCAGGGGAAGATACTTGAGTCTGAGGAGGCCTTTCCAAGTTCCAGCACGTCCTCCCGCAACAACGGCTCCCCTCCCGAGAAGAGCAGGACCTTCACCCCGGCCCTCCGGAATCCTTCGATGGCGGAAAGGGCATCCTCGTGCGACAGTTCATCCCCAAACGCCGACGTGGAGTAACAATGTACGCAGTCCAAGTTGCACCTGGAGGTCACGTTCCAGACCAACACGAGGGGACGACCCCCGGAGTACCTCGTCCCATCGGCCTTATCAGGCTCCCCTGAAAGCAGGGCCGTGATGTTCACCATGCTTCCTTCGCCGCCATCCCGATGATGAGCTCTAGGACCCCATCGGCTGTATAGGTCTCCGGCACCAGCACCTTTTGGGCTCCCTCCCTGCCCAGTACCTTCGCGGTAACTGGCCCCATAGCCACCACCGTTCCCCTCCTCAGGGCCTCCCTCCCCTCCTCAGAGAAGGTCGATAGGAAGGACTCGAGGCAGGAAGGACTTCCGAATACCAGGGTGTCCACGTAGTTGAGCAGGGGCCTCAGAATCTTCGCCTCCCGCTCCCCCCCCGGGAAGGCCCAGTACAGCTCAACATCTTCCACGTCCGCTCCCATCCTCTCCAGCCCGGAAGGTAGCTCAGGGTTGCCCCCCTTCGCCCTAAGTAAGGCCACACGCTTTCCGGCCATGCCCACCCTCGAAAATTCCCTCAGGAGACCCCTCGACGAGTACTCCTCAGGTACGAGGTCCGGCATGATCCCCATGTTCTCAAGTTCCTCCGCGGTGGACGGGCCGATGGCCGCCACCCTCGCCCTGAGTGAGCGGACGTCCAGGCCGGTCCCGAAGAGGGCATCCCGGAAGAACCTTACCCCCCTCTTGCTGGTGAAGGCTATCCAGTCGGAATCCAAAGCCCTTCTGAGCGTTCTCGCATCTACGTCCAAGGGCGAAAACTTGATCGCCGGAAACGGTAGGGCCCTTGCCCCATATTCCCTGAGCCTTTCGGCCAGCTTTACGGCCTCCTCCTTAGGTCGGGCCACCAGGATCGTCCTTCCGAAGAGGGGTTTCCTCTCGAACCACCTTAACCTTTCCCTCAGAAGCGCCACCCGGCCCACCAGGGTGAGGCACGGGGGTCGGAGTCTAACCCTCCCGAGCTCACCGAGCCTTCCCGATATCGTCCTCTGCTCCGATGTGGTCCCCCACATGACGCTCACGAAGGGAGTTTCCTCGTCCATACCCGACGAAAGCAGCCTTTGTCTGACCTCGTCCGCGTTCCCAGCCCCCATGAACAGGACTAAGGTCCCGCCGAGCTCCGAGATTGCCCTCCAATTTATACTCTCTTTTCCTAAAGCTTCCCTGGAAGTTACAGCACATATAGCGGATGAGATCCTTCTATGGGTAAGGGGCACACCGGCATAGGCCGGCACGGCCGATAGGGCGCTCACGCCGGGCACGATCTCGAATTCCACACCTCGTTCCCTCAGGTGCTCCACCTCCTCCCCTCCCCTGCCGAATATGAACGGGTCCCCTCCTTTTAGCCTTACGACGGTCCTGCCCTCCAGGGCCTTTCTTACCATAAGCTCGTTTATCCCTTCTTGGTCCCATCCTCCCTTCTTGCCCACGGGTATGAGCTCCGCCTCCTCCTTGGCGTAGAGCAGCAGCTCGACCGGAACCAAGCTGTCGTACAGGACGCTGTCGGCCCTTTCTATGAGCCTTAGCGCCCTTTTCGTTATAAGCGATGGGTCGCCAGGACCTGCTCCGACTATATAGACCTTAGGACCTCCTCTGCGAGCCATATCCCGAGCTCCCTTGGATCCTCCCCTTCGTCCTCCACCTCCAGCCTCCTACCTTCGCTATAAAGAACCCCCTTGAGCCGGACCTTCCCGTCAGACCACCTACCTAAGGCCCCGATAGCCCTCCGGCATCCACCTCCGAGCCTCATCACGAAGGCCTTCTCGGCCTCGACCTCCGCCCTTGTAGGGACATGGTCGATCGTCTTGAGCTCAGATGCCATTCCCCCACCAGATACCACCTCCAAGGCGAGCGCTCCTTGACCGGGGGACGGCAGGAAGATGTTGGGGTCGAACACCTCGGACGCCCATCCCCCCAGCCCCAACCTCACCAGCCCGCAGTACGCCACTACTATGGCATCGTAGGTCCCCTCTAGGAGCTTCCGTATCCTCGTGTCCAAGTTACCCCGCATCGGGACGACCTCTAAATCCGACCTGAGGTCGAGCAACTGGAAGGCCCTCCTGGGGCTCGAGGTTCCGACCTTCGCCCCCTCCTCAAGCTCGTCCAGCTTCCTCCCATCCGGCGTGACCAAGCAGTCCGACGGGTCCTCCCTCTTGAGGTACGCCAC
>DTYS01000197.1 GCA_012961755.1 Candidatus Latescibacterota bacterium | reverse complement strand
TCGGCCTCCTTCTTCACCTCCTCCACGAACTCTTTCACTATCTCCTTGGGGAACTTCACCCTCTCCTCTAAAACTGCGAGCACACCCTCGGCCAAAGGCTCCACTTGTCCGTCCTCAAGCAGGTACCTCTGAAACATGCTCGCCCCTCACAGGTGGAACGCTACGAACTTTATGTAGGTCATCTCCTCTACGGCGAACCTCACCCCCTCCCTACCCAGGCCGCTCTTCTTGATACCCCCGTACGGATAGTGGTCCAGCCGGAACGTCGGCACTTCGTTTACGAGCACACCCCCGGCCTTTATGTTTCTTAAGGCATAGAACGCCTTACTTAGGTCCCGGGTGTAGATACCGTGCTGGAGGCCGTAGGCGGACCTGTTCACCATATCCACGGCCTCCTCCAGGTCGTCGTACGGGATCAGGGAGACCAGGGGGCCGAAGGCCTCCTCACGCACGATCCTCATGTCCTCGTGCACGCCGGTCAGCACAGTGGGGAGCACGGTGGCCCTGCCCACCTTCTCGCCCCCCACGAGCACCCGTGCTCCACACCTCTTGGCCTCCTCTATCCAGGAGATCACCCTTTCGGCCTGCTCCGGGGTCACCATAGAGGATATGTCGGTGTCCTCCTCCCTGGGGTCGCCGACCTTAAGCTTCTCCACCTCCGAGACCAGGGCCTCGGTAAGTTCCCTCTCCCTATTCTTGTGAACATATATCCTCTGAAGGGAGATGCATACCTGACCGGAGTTGGCGAAGGCCCCTCGTATGCAGCTCGGGATGACCCTTTCCATGTCCGCGTCCTCCTCGACGATCACGGCCGAGTTCGATCCCAACTCCAAGGATACCTTCTTGAGCCCCGCCTTCCTGACTATATCCTCTCCGGCCTCCAGCCCTCCCGTGAAGCTTACCTTCGCCGCACGGGGGTCGGATACCAGCTTTTCCTTCAAAGTATTCCCTCGGAAGGTGAGTACGTTGAGGACGCCCGGCGGAAGTCCCGCATTCTCGAAGAGCGAGGCCAGCTTCAGCGCGGAAAGGGGGGTCAAGGTCGAGGGCTTGACCACGACGGAATTGCCCGCAGCTACGGCAGGACCCACCTTGTGGGCAAGCAGGTTCAGGGGGGCGTTGAAGGGGGTTATGGCGACCACCACCCCCACCGGGACCCTCACGTAGAACCCGAACCATCCCTCCCCAGCCTCTACAACGTCCATAGGTACGATTTCGCCCCCTATCCTTCCTGCCTCCTGGGCGGAGAGCGAAAGCGTCCTGATGGCTCTGGCCACCTCCCCCCTGGACTCCCTTATGGGCTTTCCGGTCTCGAGGGTGAGGAGCTTGGCCCACTCCTCCGGCTCCTCCCTTATCCCCTCCGCGACCTTCCTGAGTATCTCAGCCCTCCTGTGGGAGGGCAACCCGGAGATCGCCGGAAGGGAGTCTACAGCGGCGCGGAACGCTGCCTCTAAATGTTCCTCCTCGGCCTCGGGGACCTCGGCTATGACTTCCCCTGTGTACGGGAACTCTACGGGGTTCGCCCGGGAGGATTCCGTCCACCTCCCAGCTACGAACATCTTCTCCATGATGCCTCCTGAGCTATCTTCCCTTGATCATCTCTTCGATCCTGTACGTCATGGCACATAGGCCTTCATCCGTGCGTCTGCACGCCATATCTGGGGTCCAGGCTTATGCCGTCGATCGAGTCCACCCTCACCTTCCTCCAGAACGAACGGGCCCTTTCCTCCCACCTCTCCAGCTCCTCCCTGTGTCCACAGAGGCGTATGGCGGACCATTCGCTCTTCCTCCACATCCGGGCGTATGTGTCCCAGAAGCTTATGCCGTCCACGCCGGCACGGTAATATTCCAGAACCCTCCTCACTATCTTCCCGGGAGGATTCCTGCGGGGGTAGAGGAACAGGGATGGAGGA
>DTYS01000196.1 GCA_012961755.1 Candidatus Latescibacterota bacterium | reverse complement strand
CCCCCCTGCGCTGCCTGCGGTACATGTCCAGGGGAATCCTCTTTACGTACCCCCTATGCGATATCGTGACCACCATATCCTCGTCGGCTATAAGGTCCTCAACCTTAAGCTTATCCGCCTCTTCAGGGACTATCCGCGTCCTGCGAGGGTCCCCGAACTTCCCCTTAAGCTCCCTCAGCTCCTCAGTTATAATCCTCATCCTCAGGTCCCTGCTCGCCAATATCCCCTCGAGTTGGGATATCTTCTTTATGCTCTCTAGGTACTCCCTCTCCACCCTGTCCCTTTCCATACCCGTCAACCTATGAAGCCGCATATCTAAGACCGCCCTCGCCTGCTCCTCCGAGAGTCCGAGCTTGTCCATCAGAGACCTTCTGGCCTCCTCAGGACTACCGGAGGACCTGATAAGTTCTATAGCCCTGTCCAGCTCGTCCAGAACCTTACGGAATCCCTCCAGAAGGTGGGCCTGTCTCTGTACCTTCTCGAGTTCGTACCTCGTTCTACGTACGAGGACCTCGTGCCTATGTGCTAAATAAAACTCCATAAGCTCCCTAAGGTTCAGTATCCTCGGGACCCCGTCCACCAGGGCCAACATCAAGACCCCGAAGGTAATCTGGAGGGAGGTATGCTTGTAGAGCTGGTTGAGGGTCACCTCAGGGATGGCATCCTTGGAAAGTTCTATGACTATCCTGAGCCCCTCCCTGTCGGATTCGTCCCTGAGGTCGGTGACCCCGTCTATCTTCCTCTCCTTGACGAGGGATGCTATCCTCTCCAGAAGCTCCGCCTTGCGCACGGTATATGGGATTTCGGTTATCACTATCCTCGGCCTCCCCTTTACGGCCTCAACCCTCGCCCTGGCCCTCACTAAGATATGTCCTCTGCCGGTACGGTACGCCTCCCTTATCCCCTTCAGGCCGTATATTATCCCCCCGGTCGGGAAGTCAGGTCCCTTTATGTAACGCATGAGTCCATCTATATCTATCTCAGGGTCCTCTACGAGGGCCACGAGGGCGTCCACTACCTCGGAGAGGTTGTGAGGGGGGATGTTGGTCGCCATCCCCACGGCTATCCCCGAACATCCGTTGCAGAGCAAGTTCGGAAACCTGCCAGGCAGGACCTCGGGCTCCTTCCTCGTCCCGTCGTAGTTCGGCACGAAGTCCACGGTATCCTTATCTATGTCTGTCAGCATCTCCACGGCGACGGGGGAGAGCCTGGCCTCGGTGTACCTCATGGCCGCGGGAGGGTCCCCGTCTACGGAACCGAAGTTCCCCTGCCCGTCCACGAGGGGATACCTCATATTGAAGTCCTGGGCCATGCGGACCAGGGTGGGGTACACAACTGCCTCCCCGTGGGGATGGTAGTTTCCTGAGGTATCGCCAGCTATCTTGGCGCACTTCCTATGAGGTTTCCCCGGCTCAAGTCCGAGGTCGTACATGGCGACGAGTATCCTCCTCTGGGAGGGCTTCAGCCCGTCCCGCACGTCAGGGAGGGCCCGGGAAACTATGACGCTCATAGCGTAGTCTAAGTAGGACTTCTTTATTTCGTCCTCCATGTATATAGGCATAACTGCCTGGCGCATATAATCCTCCGTTTTACACCATGTAGTGTTTCACGTGGAACGTTCGGGTGTGGCTTAGACGATGTCTAACTCTGCGAACTTAGCGTTCTCCTCTATGAACCTCCTCCTCGGCTCCACCTCATCTCCTAGAAGCATCGTAACTATCCTATCGGCCTCTATCCCGTCCTCCAGGATGACCTGACGGAGCACCCTGGTCTCCGGGTTCATGGTGGTCCTCCAGAGCTGTTCGGGGTTCATCTCGCCGAGCCCCTTATACCTTTGGATTGTGACCCCTCTATCGTCCCCGAGCTCCTCGAGGATCCTCTCCTTCTCCTCCTCGCTGTACGCGTACCTTTCTACCTTCCCTTTTCTTATAAGGTACAAAGGAGGCTGTGCTATGTAGACGAAGCCCCTCTCTATGAGAGGCCTCATATACCTGAAGAAGAAAGTGAGTATAAGGGCCCTTATGTGGGAACCATCTATGTCCGCGTCCGCCATAATTATCACCTTTCCGTACCTCAACTTGGATATGTCGCATCCCTCACCTACCCCTATGCCCAGCGCGGCTATTACAGGTTGAAGCTTGTCGTTCTTCAGGACCCTATCCACCCTCGCCTTCTCGGCGTTCAGGGGCTTACCCCAGAGGGGAAGAATTGCCTGGAACCTCCTATCCCTCCCCTGCTTCGCGGAACCGGCGGCCGAATCCCCCTCGACCAGGAATATCTCGGTCCTGGACGGGTCCTTCACAGAGCAATCGGCGAGCTTCCCCGGAAGGCTTGCGCTGTCCAAAGCGCTCTTCCTCCTCGTCAGTTCCCTCGCCTTCCTCGCCGCCTCCCTCGCCCTTGCAGCCTCCATAGCCTTCGTTATTATCGCCTTGGCAGCATCAGGGTTCTCCTCTAAGAACTCGGCCAACCTCTCACCGAATATCGAGTCGACTATCCCCCTCACCTCGCTGTTGCCGAGCTTAGTCTTCGTCTGACCTTCGAACTGAGGATCTGGGACCTTCACGCTTATGACGGCCGTCAGCCCCTCCCTGACGTCCTCCCCGGATAACCCTCCGTCCCTCAGAAGGCCTTTAGCCTTCCCGTATTGGTTCAAGGTCCTCGTCAAAGCGGTCTTAAATCCGACAAGGTGTGTCCCACCTTCTACGGTGTGCACGTTGTTGACGTACGAATATATGTTCTCGGAATAGGAATCGCTGTACTGAAGGGCTATCTCCACCTCGACCTCGTCCTTCCTCCCAGATATATATACAGGAGGTCTATGAAGCGGGCGCCTGTTCTCGTCCAAGAACTCCACGAACTCAACTATCCCTCCCTCGTACCTGAAGACCTCCTCCCTGTCCGTCCTCTCATCCCTTACGATGAAACTGACCCCTTTGTTCAAGAACGCCTGCTCCCTTAGCATGCGGGATACATCCTCGAAGCTCACCTTAGCGCTTCCGAATATTTCGGGATCCGGTTTGAACCTGACCAAAGTCCCCTGTCCGTCCGTAGCACCTAAGACCTCCATATCCCCATCGGGGACCCCTCTATGGTAGCTCTGTCTGTATACTTTCCCATCCCTGTATACCTCTACGACGCACCACTCCGAAAGGGCGTTTACCGCTGAAACTCCCACTCCGTGTAACCCTCCAGATATCCTATAGGACCCCTTCTTAAACTTCCCTCCAGCGTGGAGGGTCGTCATCACCACCTCCAACGCTGGACGACCCTGGTCGGGATGCGGGTCCACGGGGATCCCCCTTCCGTTGTCCAAGACGGATATACTCCCATCCTTGTGAAGCGTTACCTCTATCCTATCGCAGAACCCGGCCAGGACCTCGTCCACGCTGTTGTCCACCACCTCCCTGACCATATGCATCAACCCCTTAGAGTCCGTGCTCCCGATGTACATCCCAGGCCTCCTGCGCACGGCCTCCAATCCCTTCAAAACTTGTATATCCTTGGCATTATACTCCTGCATATCCCTCTCCTATCTTACGAACCTTATATCCTTTACCACATCGCTTCCTATCCTGGCGTTGAGCTTCTCCAATATCTTAGGCTTCATAAAGAAAAGCTCGTTCCTCCACGACGCGCTTCCCACCCTGACGACCAAGACCCCACCCCTTATCCCGATCACGGATGTATGGGCCGCTATGGTCTCCCCGACGACTTCGTTCCAGAGGGAGGGGGCCATCCCCTCCGACAACTTCCTCTCTATCCCCAAAGAGGAAGCCCAACGCTCTATAAACTCCCCTAAGGTACGCATCGTCCATCCCCCACCTCGATCACACGGAGGTTCCTAATCGGACCCGGAACCTCACCCTCGGAGATCGCCGTAACGAAACATTGTCCCTTACCGATCAGGAATCCTGCAAGGGCCTTGGAACGCTCCGAATCTAAATCCGAGAAGACTTCGTCCATAAGGAGGGCGGGACGACGTCCGCTCCTCTCATAGAAAAAGAGCGCCTCCCCCAGCTTCCACGCCAGAAGGAAGCTCTTGGCCTGTCCCTGCGAGGCCATCCTCAGGTCCCTCCCTCCTATCCTTACGCTCAGGTCATCCCTGTGCGGACCCACCACAGTACATCCGAGTCGGCGTTCCTGTTCGGTGCTTTCGCCCAACGACTCTACGAACCTTTCGAGTATATCACCATCCGCCGGAAATGATGGAGAGTAAAGGACGGCCAAGTCTTCCCCCCCGCTCAGGACCTCATAGAAAGTCTTAACCTTCTCCTCCATCCAGCACACGAACTCCTTCCTCCTGCGCACGATCTCACTTCCAAATTTAACAATCTGTAAGTCCCAAGGCTTAAGTTCCCTTCTACTCACCTTCCCCTCGGACAGAAGCCTGTTCCTGTGCAAGAGGGCCCTTCTGTACCTTTGCCAATACCATACGTATCCTCCGACCTGGGAAAGGAGCATGTCCAAAAGTCTCCTCCTGCCGGCAGGGGAACGAAGGAGGAGGTGTACCTCCTCGGGGGAGAAGCTGACGACCTGGAACTTGCCCAAAAGCTCGGAGATGCGCCTCAATGGATGGTCATCAACATTCATACGCTTCCCCCGGCCTCTGCTGTACACCACGGATATTCGAAATTCGTCCTCCCCTCCGAACTTAGCATATATACCGAACCCATCCCCTCCGTCCATGGCCACCTCAGAATCCGGGGCCCCTCTTATGGATTTACCTAACGCTAAAAATGATATGGATTCCAGAAGGTTAGATTTACCACTCCCGTTCCTCCCCACGATCGTGGCTCCCTCGGGACCGAAGTGGAACTTCGCCCGGGAGTAATTCCTGAACCGCACGAGCTCCAGGGCCTCCAAAAATACATCCCCCATTTACTCCATAATCCTCAAAGGCATAAGTAGATACAAAAGTTCAATGCCCTCCTCCGGTGACGCCGGCCGGATGACCGCAGCGCTTACGGGAGTATCCAGTTCGAACCTAACCTCTTCCCCGGGAACGCTCTTCAATATCTCTAAGAGGTATCCCCCGTCGAAGCCTATGGTCATAGGTTCCCCATCGTAAGAGACCTTCAACTGTTCTGCTGCCTCGGAGCCGAACTCGGAACTGGAGCCCGAAAGCTCCAATCCTTCGGGTCCCAAGGAAAACCTCACCTGATGCGTCTCGGAATCCGAAAGTAGGGAAACCCTCCTGACGGCGGAGGAGAGCTCCACGACATCGGCGGTGAACGTCTTGTCGTTCCCCTTAGGGACGACCGCCTCGAAGTTCGGATATGGACCCTCTATCGTGCGGGTCCAAAGCTTCGACCTCGAAAGCTCGAACCTGACCAACCTCTCCCCGAGCAAGACTTCCTTCACCTCCTCCGAGGAGGACAACCTTGCCAGTTGCTGCAGGGCCTTCGGGGGGACGATAGCCTCCACGCTCACATCCTCGGGAAGTCCTTCCGTGCTCACCCTCGCCCACGCGAGGCGATGACCGTCGGTGGCGACCATTGAGATCCTGCCACCGGGCTCCACCCGCCAGAGGACCCCCTGCAGCACTGGACGGGCCTCATCCTTGGACGCTACGAACGTCGTGCGTTCTATCATGCTCCTTAGGACATCGGGAGAGATCTTAAGGGAGACGCCGGAGTCCCCTGCAGGTACCCCGGGAAATTGGTCCGCAGGAAGTCCCGTAAACACATACCTGCCGAAGGGACTTCGCAGTATGACCCTCTCCCCCTCTGTGTGCAGGACGAGCTCTCCCTCAGGAAGCTCCCTTAGTATCTGGAGGAACTTGCGGGCAGGAAGCGTTATCCCACCTTCCTCCTCCACCGAGGCTTCTACCTCGGTCGTGACGAAGACGTCCAGGTCGGTCGCCGACATCCTCAGGACCCCCTCCTCGGCCTCGATGAGGAGGTTGGACAGGATCGGAAGGGGGGTCCTCGAAGGAATTATTAGAGATACCTTTTGCACCGCTGGATACAGCGCAGGTTGTAGTACAGAAAGTTTCATATTACCCTCCTTAGTTAAACGTTAGTAATAGTAGTAGAGATGTGAAAAAGTGGAGAAGTTGAAGAGGGGTAAGCATAAACAATTAAATCATAAGGTCTTATGTTTATAAGGTGGAAATGGATGATGTGGATAATATGTGGAAAATTTGAGGACAACATAGAAAGTTTTCAACACCCAGGAGGTCCAGGGATAGTTATCCACACGAAATCCACCGTCTATGCACATGGCCGAAGGGTTCGAAAGTTGAAAATATGTGGAAAGCTACACGCCGCGCCTGCAGAGCTTTATAAGGTTCTGTACCTCTTCCCGGAAGAGGGGGTCCCTCTGTATTCGGGACTCTATCGTCTGGCATGCGTGGATAACCGTGCTGTGGTCCCTTCCTCCGAAGTGCAACCCTATAGTCTTTAAGGAGCTGTTTGTGAGGACCTTAGCTATGTACATCGCCACCTGCCTTGCGGTGGCCACCTCCTTCTTCCTCGTCTCGCCGACCAGAAGATCGAACGGGACTTGATAATGAGAACAGACCTTCTTCTGTATCAGTTCTATGGTTATGTTCCCTGGAGCATGCGCAGGAATGGTATCCTTGAGAAGTTCCTTAGCGAGGTCCAAGGTGATGTCCCGGCCAGTGAGGGAGGAGGCAGCTAAGAGCCTTATAAGTGCCCCTTCTAAGTCCCTTATGTTGGACGTGATGTGTTCGGCTATGAAGAGCGTCACGTCTTCGGGAAGCTCTATCCCGTCCCTTTCGGCCTTCTTCCTTAATATGGCTATCCTCATCTCCAGGTCCGGAGGTTGTATGTCAGCAACCAGGCCCCATTGGAACCTCGATATCAACCTTTCCTCCAAACCCTTAAGCTCCGAAGGAGGACAATCGGATGTAAGGACTATCTGTTTCCCGTCCTGGTGGAGGGCGTTGAAGGTGTGGAAGAACTCTTCCTGGGTCGTCTCTTTGTTGACGAGGAACTGTATGTCGTCCACAAGGAGCAGGTCCGCTCCTCGGTACATCTGGCTGAACTCGGCACTTCTGCCGTGCTGTATCGCGTTTATGAAGTCCAGGAAGAACTTTTCGGACGTCACATATATTATGCGCCTCACGTTGTTAACGGATAGACAATAGTGAGCTATGGCCTGAAGTATGTGGGTCTTGCCCAATCCCACCCCTCCATATATCACCAAAGGATTGAAGGCGGTGGCCCCCGGGGCTTCCGCTACCGCCCGAGCGGCCGCGTGGGCGAACTGGTTGCTGTTTCCGACCACGAAGGTATCGAACGTATATCTAAGGTTCAAGCTCAAGCTGACCCCTATCACCTCGGCCCTATCGGGTGTCCTGAGGATGGGGGTGGGGGGATGGGTGGGGTCCTCCCTGAGGACTTGGAAGGATATCTCGGGCACCGAAGTGAGGATCTGGGAGATGGCCCTCTTTATTAGGCTTATGTAATGTTCCTCCAACCATTCTGCGAAGAAGGTATGGGGTACACTTATGACGACCTGGTCCTGATCGAAACGAAAGCACTTGGTCGGCCTGAACCAGGTCTCAAAAGTCTGGGAAGGGACCTGATCTTTTATGAAATCCAGACACAACGCCCATGCTTGGGCCGGATCCATACCTCCTCCCCTTTAGGTGACAACTGAAAACTACACAAAGCCAGCCGAAAAGTCAAGAGATTTTTTCTCGATTTTTGAACGATAAGGTACCATATATAAAGACCTTATGCTTAGGCTTGACTTTCCCTACCTTCACATATATATTACCTCGGAGATCGATCCAGACCAGGAGGGAGGATGAAGCGGACATTTCAACCGAGCATCAGGAGGCGAAGGAACAGGCACGGGTTCAGGGCCAGGATGAGTATCCCTGGGGGGCGTAGGGTATTGAGCCGTAGAAGGAAGAAGGGAAGAAAGCGGCTTATCCCCTAATATGGAAAAGTTAACGTCCAAGGAAATTTCCGTCCTGTTCAGGAGGGGGAAGCGTTGTAAGGGTAAGCTGCTGGATATCTTGTGGATGCCTTCGGACCGTCCGAAGGCGACGGTGCTCATCACCAAGGGGATAAAGGGGGCGGTGGTCAGGAACAGGACGAGGCGCAGGGTAAGGGAAGGTCTTCGCTCTTTGCTCCAGGGGATCGAAGGCCGTTGCTTAGCTGTAGTGGTGAAGGAAGAGGGGGGGTATTGGGAGCTGTATCACGAACTGAGGGAGTTGTTGTCGGCTTACATCGAAGATGAAGCCTCCGGCAACCTTCGGAGATGTTCTATCTGGAGGGGATATGGACCTTAGGACCATCTTAGCTATAGTTATAATAGGTGTCATTATCCTGCTTACACCTCTATATCAGAAGTGGCTGTACAGAAAGGCTCCTCCCAAGTTCGAGGAGAAACCTCCTGTCGGGACGGCCTCCACCGACACCGGGACCGTCGGACTTCGCCCCCCTCCCGTCGTGAGGCATGGGGAAGGAGTTGGCAGAGGCATCCTTG
>DTYS01000195.1 GCA_012961755.1 Candidatus Latescibacterota bacterium | reverse complement strand
TTGAATACATATTTGTACTCCTTAGTCCTAATTATCCTCTGGGTGTAGTAGAGCTCAACTCCGTTGAACTGGGAGAAGAAAGCGTCCGGCCAGTCCTCGGGCTCCTCCCCCCGCAGAAACGGCACGAGGCTCCTCCCCGTAAGCCCCTCGGGGATATGAACCCAGGCAAGCTCCATGAAGGTCGGGGCGAAGTCCGCTAATGTGACGAAGGCGTCCACCTCCCTTCCCGGGTCCTTTATGCCCTCCGGCCACCTCAGGAGGGCCACGATGTTGTACACCTCCCTGAATGCGGGGACCCCCTTGAGGAAGAGCCCATGCGCCCCCACGTAGTCACCGTGGTCGGATAGCCTGAGGACTAAGGTCCTATCGGCCTGCCCCGTCCTATCCAAGGCCTCCAACACCTCTCCGAACATTTCGTCCATCATGGTACAGTAAGCCCAGTAGTGGGCCACGGCCTCCCTAACCTCTTCCTCGGAAAGTTGTCCCCAGTACTGTTCCCTCATCCTCTTGTACACCCGAGGCTTGTCCTCCAATGTGTCGGCGTAGCTCGGGGGGAGCGGGACCTCCTTCGGGTCGTAGGTGCGCACGAACCTTTCAGGGACGATGTAGGGGTCGTGGGGACCGGAGGAGCCCACGAAGAGGAACCAGGGTCCGCTCTCCCCGGCAAGCTCCCTCAAGGCCCTTAGAGCCGCATCTATTATCCTTCTGTCCGCCATCTCCTTCTCCTCTCCGACCTCGTAGAGCCTGTAGTTCCCCCATCCGGGCCTTACTATCTCCCCCCTGCCCCTCGGCCCCTCCGAAGGCACGACGTCACGCCACGCACCTATAGACCTGTGGTGGGAGGCCTCCTTCCCTGCTGTGACCATGGCCTCCTCCCATCCTCTGTCGGCAGGGTTCTCCTCAACGCTCACGTGCCACTTGCCGACATATACCAGCCTGTACCCGGTCTCCTTCAAAGCCTCGGAGAACGTCCCCACCCCGGGGTTCAGGCCGAAGTGTATGGCCGTTGGGGTGCACACGTTGTTGTACACCCCATGCCTGCTGGGGTAGAGCCCCGTCATAAAGGTCGCCCTCGAGGGACAGCAGTGAGCTGTCGGGCAGTACGCCTCCATGAAGGAGATCCCCTCGGATGCGAGCCGCTCGGCGTAGGGAGTCCTGCAGGGATGTCCGGGACGCACGACCGCCCCCTGCTCCTGATCCGTCATGAACACCAAGAAGTTAGGCTGTCTCGCCATCTTCCCCCCACATATATATCTCTCCAAGAAATGAAATCACCTTAGGGGGGCCTCTCTTTCGGTCTAATACAAGGGGCCCACAAAGCGCCGCCTTATGGCTCCCTCCACCAATTCCTCCACCAGGGCCACGTCCTCCTCCAACTCCCTCGGCCTGTACTTCGTGAATATACCCACGCACACCACATCCGAGGGCCTTATGTGCTCACCCACGAACCCGAACGCCTCCCTGGGGTCGTTCCTGCCGGCCGCCAAGACCTTATAGTGGATCGCCGGCTTAGAGAGTACTTGGATCGTCCGTGCCATCCTCTCCCTGTCCT